>NZ_JAUBRP010000117.1:0-13892 GCF_036701935.1 Microcoleus sp. M2_D5
GTCCTTTTTGGACGGGCGGGACGCCCATCCCACAAACTTGTGGAAGTTATTTAATTCTCATTCCTTAGAAATACGCTATTTTGATTGAAATTGATCGACGGTACTGTTGTCGGTAAACTACAGCAGAAGGAGAAAAGGAAGAGCAAAGCGAAAATAATTTTAAATCGGAACCCAAAACAATTAACAATGCCCAATTCCCCATTTCCTATTTCCAATTCCTCTTAAGATGAATATGTTTCCTAAACCCCTCAATCGCTTTGCTACCAAAATTATCGGCAAAGTTCCATTACAAACGGTGCTTGTGGTTCCTTTTTTAGTGCAAATTGTCGGCACGGTAGGAGTTGTAGGTTGGCTATCTTTCCAAAACGGTCAGCGGGCAGTCAACGATGTTGCCGCTCAGTTGCGGGGAGAAATTAGCGATCGCATCAAAGACCGCATGGAACATTATATGTCAACTCCCCACATTGTAAATTACCTGAACCTTCAAGGCATAAAACTGGGGCAATTGAACCTAGAAGAAAAGCAAAAACTAGAACATCATTTTCTAGAACAAATTCAATATTTTGATTCTATCAGCATCATTTACACCGGCAAAGAAAATGGAGAACACTCTGGAGCAATCCGCACTAAAGATGGAATTTTGATATCTGCTGCTGACAGCTCTACTGACAATAAATTAGCTCGATATACTGCGGACTCTCAGGGAAACCGCGTTCAATTAGTGCAAATTTCACCCGATATTTATGACCCGCGAACTCGCCCTTGGTACATAGCTGCCGCTCTGGCAAAAAAACCTATTTGGACTCCAATTTATACAGATTTTTTGACTAGGGAACTGGCAATTACGGCTGCTTTGCCTATCTACGACGACGCTGGCAAATTGTTAGGCGTAGCTGGCAGCGATTTGCTCTTTTCCCGAATCAAAGAATTTCTGGTTAGCCTCAAAATTGGCAAATCGGGACAAACTTTTGTCATGGAGCGATCGGGGATGTTGATTGCTACTTCAACTGCGAGTCAAGAATTCGTGGTGGAAGGTAAAGAAACAAGGCGCATTAAAGCTTCAGAAAGCGAGAATCCGGTAATTCGTCAAACTGCACAACATTTAAATAAATCCTACGATAGCTTAGCTAAAATCAATAATTCTCAACAACTTACTTTTGATATTGATGGCCAGCGAAATTTTATTCAGGTAGCTCCTTTTAAAGACGATCGCGGGTTGGATTGGCTGATTGTGGTAGTTGTACCAGAGTCCGACTTTATGGAGCAAATTAACGCCAATACGCGCACGACTTTTTTGCTGTCGGTTGCAGCTTTAATCGGGGCGACACTTCTGGGAATTCTTACTGCTAAATGGGTAATTAAGCCGATTTTAAGATTGAATGCTGCCGCCAAAGCTTTGGCGCGGAATGAATGGGATACAAAGCTCACTCTGAATCGCGAAGACGAACTGGGAGAACTTGCCGCTGCTTTTAACAGCATGGCCGCTCAATTGCAGCATTCCTTTACTTCTCTCTCGGAAAGCGAAAACCGAGTAAAACAATTTTTAAATGCAGTACCGCTAGGAATTTTTATTGCCGAGCCCAACGGTAAACCTCACTACATCAATCCTACTGGAGAGCAATTGTTAGCTCAAGGAATTGTACCAGCAGATTCCGAAACTTTACGTCAATCCTACCGAGTTTATTTAGCTGGTACTCAGGAAATTTACCCGGCGGAACGCGACCCAATTTTAAATGCTTTGCAGGGTAAGAGTGTAACTGTTGATGACCTTGAAATTACCTCGACTGACAAAACTGTTCCCCTGCAAGTTTGGGGAACTCCTATTTATGACGCTCAAGGAAATATTATCTACGGGATGTGCGCTTTTCAAGATATTACAGAACGCAAACTAGCGGAGAAAGTATTAAAGGAATACAACGACAATTTAGCAGTGCAAGTTGCCGAACGTACCGCCGATTTTGCCAAAGCACAAGAAAAGTTTTCTAAAGCTTTTCGTTTAAGTCCTAATGCAATTACTCTGACTAGAATTAGCGATGGTCGCCACATAGAAGCCAATGAAAGCTTTTGTCGGATGATGGGGTACAGTCACGAAGAAATCATTGGCAAAACTGCGGTAGAACTCAATTTTTGGGCGAGTTTGGGAGAGCGCGATCGCATGATTCAAATGTTAAAAGATAAGACGGCTCTTCACAATTATGAGCTGAGGTTTCGCAATAAAAATGGTACAGAAAGAACGGCACTGCTGTCTATAGAAACCATCAATATTGACGGAGAAGCTTGTTTTTTGTCGATTTCTAGCGATATTACCGAGCGCCAAAAAGCCGAAACTGCACTCCGGGAAGCAGAAGAAAAGTACCGCAATATTTATGAAAATGCTTTGAATGGAATTTTTCAAACTGCTGGTGACGGGAAATACATCAGCGCTAACCCCGCTTTAGCTAACATCTACGGCTACGAATCGCCTGCAGAATTAATAGCAGTACAGCCGAATTTCAATAACCAGCTTTACGTGAAACCCAACCGCCGCGATGAATTTGCTGCGCTGATGAACGAGGACGGAATACTATCCAACTTTGAATCGGAAATTTACCGCAAAGATGGCAGCATAATCTGGATTTCGGAAAATTGTCGCGCTGTCTGCGATGAAGCAGGAAATCTGCTTTACTACGAAGGCTTTATTAAAGACATTACTGATAGCAAACAAGCGGAAATCAAAATGCAGCAGGCGAAAGAAGCGGCCGAAGCAGCAAACAAAGCTAAGAGTACCTTTCTCGCCAATATGAGCCACGAATTGCGATCGCCCCTGAACGCGGTCATCGGTTTTGCTCAAGTCATGCTTCGCAGTAAAACTTTGTCTCAGGCAAATCAAGAAGATGTCGGAATTATCCTGCGGAGTGGCGAACATTTACTGGCTTTAATTAACCAAGTTTTAGACTTATCAAAAATTGAAGCCGGACGCACTACTATTAATTCAAAAAGCTTCGACTTATACCAACTAATCGATGATTTAGAAGATATGTTTGCTCTCAAAGCTGAGCAAAAAGGTTTGCAATTAATCTTCGATCGAGACGCAGAAGTTCCCCATTATATTTGTACTGATGAAGTTAAATTGCGGCAAGTTTTAATTAATTTGCTCAATAATGCAATTAAATTTACTTCAGAAGGGGGAGTGTCGATGCAAGTCAAAGCAGGAAGGCGGAATATACATAAAAACAGCACTGACCAATTGCCCGGCCACTACTGGCTGCATTTTGAAGTTCAAGATACTGGTGCAGGCATTGCTGCTGAGGAAATTAATCAGTTGTTTGAAGCATTCGTGCAGACGAAAACAGGTAAAGATTCTCAGGAAGGAACGGGTTTAGGTTTAGCTATTAGCCGCCAGTTCGTGCAATTAATGGGAGGTGAAATTACGGTTAGCAGCGAGATCGGAAAGGGTGCAGTATTTCAGTTTGACATCCAAGTTCATCTGGTTGAAGCTAGTGATATTGAAAGCAAAAAGACTCAACGTCGAGTTGTTGCCCTCGAACCGAATCAGCCGAGTTACCGCTTGCTAATTGTGGACGACAAACCCTTGAACCGCCAACTGTTGGTAAAACTTCTCAGTCCACTCGGATTTGAGTTGAGAGAAGCGAATAATGGTAAAGAAGCGGTTGATATTTTTATGGAGTGGGAACCGCATCTGATTTGGATGGACATGAGAATGCCTGTGATGGACGGCTATGAGGCCACGAAACAGATTAAAACTACAACTGGGGGGCAAGCAACGGCGATTGTGGCCCTAACTGCTAGCGTTTTGGAGGAAGAACGGGCGGTGATTCTTTCGGCGGGTTGCGATGATTTTATGCGGAAACCGTTCCGAGAGGAGGATATCTTTGTGGCAATGGGGAAACATTTAGGAGTACGCTATATTTATGAAGATCCAACTGCCGTAAGTGCCACAGGTGTAGAGGAGTCAAGTCAGGAGGTGCTGATACCGGAGGCTTTCGCCTCTCTGTCTCCAGATTGGATGGCCCAATTCAAGCAAAGTATTTTGAGTGTGGACATGGAGGCGATCGCAACTTCGATCGCACAAATTGGCACTGTCAATCCCTCTCTTGCGACCAAGCTTCAAGATTGCATTAATAATTTTGAATATGACAGAATTTTGAACATAATCGAACTCAGCGAGAAACAGTAAAGACCCGATGACTTTAACTTTACCTAAAACCAATCGAGCTAATATTTTAGTAGTAGACGACACGCCAGAAAACCTGCGGCTGCTGGCAGGAATTTTGAGCGAAAAAGGCTATCAAGTTCGCCCCGTACCCAATGGCAAGCTAGCATTGTCTGCTGCTCAAAAAATACCCCCGGATCTAGTGCTGCTGGATATTATGATGCCGGAAATGGACGGCTATCAAGTTTGCCAGCAACTCAAAGCTTCTGAAATTACCAAAGACATTCCTGTTATTTTTATTAGTGCGATTAATGACGTGCTGGATAAAGTTAAAGCTTTTGCAGTTGGCGGAGTTGACTTTATTACTAAACCGTTTCAGGTTGAAGAAGTTTTAGCCCGGATAGAAACTCATTTAAAAATTTGTTCGCTGCAACAAACTTTGCAAGAAAAAAATCAAGATTTAGCAACGGCAATCCACCAACTGCAAGCCACCCAAGAGCATTTGATTCAATCGGAAAGAATGGCAGCCCTGGGACAACTGATTGCCGGCATTGCTCACGAAATCAATACTCCCTTGGGTATTATAGGTTCGTCTATTAATAATATAGCTAATTTTTCAGACGATTTTTTCGATAAATTTCAGGAAACTTATCAGAAACTTTCTGACGAAAGCAAAAGTTATTTTTTAGCTTTAATGTACAGAGCAACCCATCAAGAAGTTTTATTCACAAGTAGAGAAAAACGCAAGTTTAAGCAGCAGTTGACTGCGGACATGATGGCAGAATCTGTTGAAAACTCCGAGGAAATTGCGGATACTTTAGTTGACATGGAAATCTACGAAAATATAGAAGAGTTCTTGCCGCTTTTCAAATCGCCGGATTGGGAAGTAGTTTTAAATAGTGCTTACCAGTTTGCGAGCTTTAAAAAAAGTATTAGCCTGATCCAAAGAGCCACAGCGAAGTCGGGAAAAGTAGTATTTGCCTTAAAAACCTACGCTCATTTTGATAGCAAACCAGAAAAAGTCCAGGCGAACTTACATGATGGCATTGAAACGGTGTTAACCCTTTATCAAAATCAACTAAAACACGGTATAGAAGTAGTGAAAAATTATGGAGATTTACCCGAAATTATGTGCTATCCCGATGACTTAAATCAAGTTTGGACGAATCTCGTTCATAATGCCCTGCAAGCAATGGATTATAAAGGTGTTTTGACGATTGAAACTGGGCAGCAAGGGGCGAATATTTTACTTAAGTTTACTGATAACGGCAAAGGTATTCCCTCAGAAGTTATTCCCAAAATTTTTCAGCCATTTTTTACGACAAAATCTGCGGGCGAAGGTAGCGGTTTGGGATTGGATATTGTGAGAAAAATTGTGGAAAAACACGAAGGCACAATTGCTGTTGATTCTGTACCGGGGCAGACAACTTTTACAGTCTCGCTGCCAATTTATTAAACAACACTTACCTGTAGGGGCTGATTCCCGATGACCGAAGACATCCAGGATGCCAGCCCCCGAATTCACCCGTCCAGAAATAAAAAACTTGTATCCGATAAAGGCGCGCCCGAATTTATCTCGCGCAAGTCAATGCTTCAATTCTTTAATCTGCCATCTAAAATCGCGCAATCGATTGACTCTCGTCGCTGTCTCGCTGAGAAATACAAGATTTATTACAATAAACCGGGTTAATCTTCGGAAGTCCTATTAAAATAAGATAGGGGACAGATATCCTGCATCCTTGCCCAAAATCAATACTGTAAAAAAATGTAAAAGCAAGTCATATCGATAAACCTAATAAAATTTAAGCAGAGAGGAAAAGATGAATAAGCCTGTAATTATTTGCGTTGACGATGAACCAGATATCTTGAATACTCTCAAGATGCAGCTCAAAAATGAATTTAAGAATGATTATTTTTATGAATTAGCTGAAAGTGGTGATGAAGCTTTAGATTTACTTGAGGAATTTCAAAAAAAAGCTCAGGTGATTGTGGTTGTTTCGGATTGGCTGATGCCGGGAATTAAAGGTGACGAACTTTTAATCAAAGTTCACCAAAAGTATCCTACAATTATTAAAGTGATGTTGACTGGACAGGCGGAGGTATCGGCTGTTCAGCGGGCTGTAGAAGAAGCAGATTTATACTGTTGTTTGTACAAACCCTGGCAAAGCAAAGACTTAATAGAAATTATAAAATCTGGGCTGGCTAAGTTATGAAAAAACCTGTGATCGTTTGTATTGATGATGAACCTGACGTTTTGAACAGTTTAAAGATTGAACTGAAAAAGGCGATCGGCGATCGGTGTATAATTGAAACCGCTGAAGGGGGGGCTGATGCTTTAGAGTTGCTGGCAGATTTGCAGGCAGATGAATACGAGATTGCTTTGGTGCTTTCCGATTATATCATGCCGGATATTAAAGGGGATGAACTGCTCAGAAAAATTCACGAAAGCTCGCCGGAGACGCTGACTATTATGCTAACGGGACAAGCTGATTTGGAAGCGTTGAGCAATGCTATTAAGTATGCTAAATTGTACCGTTATATTCCTAAACCTTGGCAAAATGAAGACTTAAAGTTAACGGTAGTAGAAGCAGTTCACAGTTATTTGCAAGACCAAAAGTTAACAGATGAAATTCATAAGCGCCAAGAAGTAAACGAGGAGTTAAAGCTGGCAAATGAGGCGCTGTCTGCCAGTGAAAGCCGCCTGAGTCAATTTTTAGAAGCTTTGCCAGTGGGGGTATCTGTTTATCATCCCGATGGCTCGATCGCCTATTTCAACCAGACAGCGCGGGATTTGCTGGGTGCAGACACTATCCCGGAAAGCACTGCGGAACAATTAGCTGCGACTTATCAACTGTATGTTGCCAATACTGATGAGCTTTATCCGCCGGATAATTTGCCAATTTTGCGTGCACTGAATGGACAATCTGTCAAGGTTGACGATGTAGAAATCCGTCAAGATGGCAAAAGAATTGCGATCGAGATCAATACCACGCCGATTTTTGACGCTAGCGGAAATATTGTTTATGCGATCGCAGCTTTTCAAGATATTAGCGATCGCAAACAAGCGGAAAAAATACTAGCAGATTACCACCACACCTTAGAAGCCCAAATTGACGAACGTACAGAACAACTGCAACAAGCTGCATTAGCTGCTGAAGCAGCAAACAAAGCTAAAAGCACGTTTCTCGCCAATATGAGCCACGAGTTACGCACCCCTCTCAATTCTATACTCGGCTTTGCACAAATAATGGAACCCAGTCCGGATCTTACTGTCGAAAACCGAGAAAATATGAGAATTATTCGCCGTAGTGGCGAACACTTGCTTACCTTGATCAATGAAGTCTTAGACTTGTCAAAAATCGAAGCGGGGCGGATGACACTTAACCCGAAAAGCTTCGACATCTACCGCTTGCTTGACGATTTGCAAGATATGTTTCAACTGCGGGTACATAATGAAGAATTGCAGTTGCATTTCCAGCGCGATGCTGACGTTCCTCAGTACGTGCGAACCGATGATATTAAACTGCGGCAAGTGCTGATTAATCTTCTGAGTAATGCGATTAAGTTTACCCAAACAGGCGAAATCATCTTAAGAGTTATCAAGTTAGAAAAATCGGGTTTTCTGGATATACTGGATAGTTCTACAGCTTGCTTTGATACCACAAGAAGTATTCGGGATTTTTCGACAACTAGCAGTGATTTTGCAAATGTTGAATGGAGCGATGAGGCTGAGGGGTCAACTGTGCCTGGGTTTTTTCTTCTATTTGAAATTGAAGATACAGGAGTTGGGATTGCTCCTGAAGAATTGGGCAGCATTTTTAATGCTTTTGTGCAAACAGCTTCCGGTCAAAAAACTCAGAAAGGCACGGGTTTAGGATTGAAGATAAGTCGTCAATTTGTCCGCCTGATGGGAGGCGAAATTGTCGTAGAAAGTCAACTGGAACTCGGCACCACTTTTAAATTTGAAATTCCAGTGGGTGCAGTTGATGCTGCTGAGCTTCCCGATCCGGAACTTAACCGCGAAGTGAGTGGTTTGGAACCCAATCAACCGTGCTACCGGATTTTAATTGTGGACGATCGCGAAGACAACCGCCAACTTTTAGTCAAAATGCTTTCTCCTTTAGGTTTCGGGGTGGAAGAAGCCACCAACGGCCAGGAAGCAATAGAAATGTGGGAAAATTGGCATCCGCACTTAATTTTGATGGATGTGCGAATGCCAGTGATGGACGGCTACGAAGCTACTAAACAAATTAAGACTAGAATCAAGCAGAGAGAGCAAGAAGGGGAAATGAATATTTCCGATCCCGAATTCCCGATTCCGAAGATTATTGCTTTGACAGCTAGTACAATTGAAGGAAGGCAAGCGTTTGCTTTATTGGTCGGCTGCGACGATTTTATTAGCAAACCTTTCCGCAAAACCGATATATTTGATGCCATCACCAAACATTTGGGGGTGAGGTATCTCTACTCTAACTCAACGGACTTTATCTCAATAGGCGATAGAAATAATTTATCTGACTCGCTCCCTAATGCTGCGCTTGCTTATTTACCCATACTTCCCGCAGAATGGATAGACAACATGAAGCAGGTAATCCGCAGTGCTGATTTTGACTTACTTGTCAGGACAATCGACGAAATAAGGGGGCCTCATCCTGAATTGGCGGAAATCCTCCAGGGTCATCTCGATAATTTTGATTACCAGAAAATTCTCAATTTAATTGCCGAGGCGGAGGAATCAGATAATGCAGATGAAGGCGGAACAAACTGAAAACTATCAAGCGGATATTTTAGTAGTTGACGATACACCAGATAATCTGCGTTTGTTGATTAGAATTTTGCAAAAAAATGGCTATAAAGTTCGACCAGTTACTAATGGTTTTTCGGCGTTAGATGCTATTCAATCTAGCGCGCCAGATTTGATTTTACTCGACATTATGATGCCGGATATTGACGGGTACGAACTATGTAAAAAATTAAAATCCCAATCGCAATTTCGGGAAATCCCCATCATTTTTCTGAGCGCGCTGGAAGAAGGAATAAATAAAGCCAAAGCTTTTGAAGTGGGAGGGTCGGATTATATAACTAAACCTTTTCAGGTGAAAGAAGTATTGGCACGAGTCAGCAATCAACTTACTGTGCGTTCATTGCAAATGCAATTGCAAGAAAAAAATCAAAAATTGACCGATCAAAATATCCAGTTGCACCAGGAAATCGCTGAACGCCACCAGGTGGAAATGGAAACGAGATTGCTGCTGCAGGCCACTCAAGCTATTAGCAAATCTGAAGATTTTGAGTCGGCTATAGATGTGATCTTAGGTTTAATTTGCAAAACTATTGAATGGAATCTGGGCGAAGCTTGGATTCCTTGCAGTGAGGGGTTTTTAAAATGCGCTACAGGTAGGTACGTGAGTGACTCCAGTTTTGCCCAATTCCAACAAACAAGTTGGGAGTTGATTTTTGCTCCCGGTGTGGGACTTCCGGGTAGGATTTGGCAGTCGCAGCAGTCTGAATGGATAGATGATGTTTCTAATGCACCGGAACAAGTTTTTTTAAGAGCTAAAATTGCGCTGAGTGTGGGATTGAAAGCGGCTTTTGGGGTGCCAATTTTGGCGGAAAACCAAGTGTTAGCTATTTTGATTTTTTATCGCGAGAAAGTTCTGAATTGTCAGCCGCGCTTGTTGGAATTAGTGAGCGCGGTTGCTACGCAGCTCGGTTCGCTGATTCAGCGCAAACAAGCTGAAGCAGCTCTGAAAGTGCAGCAAGAGCAAACAGAGAAATTGCTGCTGAATATTTTACCGAAACCTATTGCGGATCGTTTGCAAAAAGAGCAAAAGTTGATAGCGGAGCATTTTGATGAGGTGAGCGTCTTGTTTGCTGATTTGGTGGGTTTTACAGAGTTTTCGGCTCACAAAAGTCCGACGCAGTTGGTAGAAATTTTGAATGGGATTTTTTCGGAGTTCGATAGGTTGTCTGAATTGCACGGGTTGGAAAAGATTAAGACGATTGGGGATGCTTACATGGTGGTTGGGGGTTTGCCGACGCCGCGGGAGGATCACTCGTCGGCGATCGCACTTTTAGCTTTGGAGATGCAGGCAGCTTTGGGGAGGTTTAATGCCAAAATGGGAGAAAATTTTCAATTGAGGCTCGGAATTCACAGCGGTTCGGTGGTGGCTGGAATTATTGGGATTAGTAAATTTAGCTATGATTTGTGGGGCGATACTGTTAATGTTGCTTCGCGGATGGAGTCGAACGGATTGCCTGGTAAAATTCAAGTGACGGAGGCGACTTACGAGCGTTTGAAAGAGCAGTTTGTTTTGGAAGAACGGGGTCATATCCCGATCAAAGGCAAAGGAAGGATGCTGACTTACTGGTTAATTGAAGAACAAAAGAAATCTTTTTAAGTTTATGATGTAAATTTCCATTAATATGAAAGGTAGACCGCATTTATACTTTCAGGAGGGCTAATCCTTTGCAAACAGTTGAAACAAAATCGCCGACAGCGTTGAAAAGAGTCCTAGTTATTTTAATATCACTGCTAGCAGTAGCGGTACTGTCGATCGCTACTTTTATCGCTATCCCCGGAGAAAAAACAATGTTTGCTGGAACCAGACCTGCCAATATCGGGATTGTGTCAGGAAAACTCGCAGCGTGCCCGAGTTCCCCCAACTGCGTCAGCAGCTTCAGTCAAGATGCCGAACACAAAATTGAGCCTTTGGCATACACTTTGTCCCAGAGTGATGCGATGGTAAAGCTCAAAGGGGCGATCGAGTCCTATGGAAAAACTAAAATTATCACGGCAACTGATAATTACCTGTATGCAGAGTTCACCAGTGCTTTGATGGGGTTTGTTGATGACGTTGAATTTTTGGTAGATGATGAAGCAAAAGTCATCCATGTGCGATCGGCTTCGCGTCTGGGAGAGTCGGATTTGGGAGTTAACCGCAAACGGATTGAAACTATCAGAACTCAACTCAATCAACTCTGAACTTAAAATTTCTAGCTTTCCTGAAGCCCCTCTCCTACAGCGCGGTTTCATTATCCGTAGGGGCAAACCCTCGTGAAGAACCCCGATATTTGAAACACCGATTCCCTCGTCCGTGGAGGGGCTAAGCACTCTTAGCGCTACCCCTACAAAACGATGATTTCCCTGAGAATAAAACAGCTCTGCGCTCTCCTACAAGATGAGGGGCTTTGAGATTTGTGTACTACTATATAATGTAAATTCGTCACTAGCTAGTTAACAATTATTAACAGTAGACACAGCACAAAGGAGTGTCCAGCAGGGGGAGTAGGACACCGCACTGCCGTGTTCCTACGGTTGGCTGTCAGTTTTCAAACTTGTTATGAGATTGGCGGTTGTATAGTTTTACCATCTTTAAAAGAGCTGAGCACGCTAGCACAGAAGAAGAGATTCCGTAGTATTCCTATAGTATTAAACAATCTAAATTATACACTTCTGACTTTAGGGAGAGGGAAGTTAGCGAATTAATTTCTACTATTAAATTAAGTAGAGCAAAGAGGAAAAAACACATGGGACTTCAAAAATTAGCAGACTTTTATCCTAATTATCAGGAAGAAATATTTGCTGGAGATGACATCAAGGGATTTGATGTTTATGCTGGCGACTCTGATGAAAAAGTAGGCACTGTTTATGACGCTTTGGTTGATGACAGTGGTCGTTTTCGCTATCTGGTAATTGATACCGGTATTTGGATTTTTGGCAAAAAAGTATTGTTGCCAATCGGGTCGGCTCGCTTCGACTACGGAGCCCGTCGCGTCCACGCCACAGGTCTTCGCAACAAAGCTCAAGCAGAACAATTGCCAGCTTACAATGAATTAGAACCATTAGATTACGATCGCGAAGAACAGGTAAGAGGCGTCTACCGCAATCAGGAAACTGCCGCGGCCCGCACTGCAACTCCTGCTAGCTACGATCGCAGCAGCTACAGCTACGATATGGATCGCCCCCTCTACGAAACCAACGAACAGCAGCACCAAAATCTCAAGCTTTATGAAGAACGCTTGATTGCCAACAAACACCGTGCAAAAACAGGCGAAGTAGCAGTTGGCAAGCGCGTGGAAACTGAAACAGCGCGAGCTTCAGTACCCATTGAAAAAGAACGAGTCGTAATCGAGCGAGTAACCCCGGTAGAAGCGGGTCGAGTAGTTTCAGTCGGTGAGGCTGACTTCCAATCTGGGGAAGTTGCACGCATGGAAGTCTACGAAGAAACGGCGGACATCCACAAGGAAGCTTTCGTCCGGGAAGAAGTCAACGTCAGAAAAGAAGTTGTTCGCACCACGGTTGAGGGCGAAGAAACCTTGCGTCGTGAAGAATTAGAGGTTAAAACTGATGGCACTGCGGTTGTAGATAATAAAAACATCTAAACCAACCGCAACAGGTATTGCATAGGAATTGTGCCTTAATGACATAATTCTGTCACCGCGCAGGTTTGATTGGATTGGTGGCGATCGCGCAATTCCTATGTGATTGGCGGGGGGGTAAAAAACTTGTCTAGTTTTGGCAACGTTTATGCACTTTCCCCGCCTTTACCAATTTCCCATTACCAATTCATAATAAAAATCCCTAAGCAGGAAAGTTTAAAAAATGAACGGTCAAGCATCAGCCGAAAAAATAGCAACTGCCAAATCAATAACCCGTCTCAACCGGGTACCTGAAAAAGTCAGAACTAAGCTAAAAAGTTTTACCGTCAAAGACAACCAAGGTCACTTGGTCGGCAAAATTAAAGATGTCTATTTTAATGCTAACGGTCAGTTAAACTTTGTCGTGACCGGGCTAGGGAGCGAAAATCCCCGCATTTTTTTATTAAGTGTTAAGCTGCTAAAAAAAGTGGATTATCACCAAAAAGCGCTGTTTGTAACTATTAATTCGGCTCAAGTCGATCTGCTGCCAGTAGTTTCGGAAAATGGCGAGCATCCGTATTTAGAAAATGCCGCGGAACCGGATAATGAATTTAGCAACAGTGAATTAACAAATCCCTCAACAGTTATGTCAAATCTAACAGATGCCGATCGCACAGATGCAAATTGGGAGACAGATCGCGATGAGGAAAACTTGGATATTGTCGATCGAGAAGTAATTCGCCTGTTAGAAGAACGATTGGTGATCAATCGCAGCAAGCGCAAAGTCGGCGAAGTCATAGTGCGTAAAGAAATTGAAACTCGGATGGTACAAGTACCTATCCAGTGGGAAAAGCTGATTGTCGAACAAGTCGGCGACGATCCGAAGGTGTTGGCCGAAATAGATTTAGGCGAGGGAAGCATCACCGGTATAGATTTGACGGAGATTAAGAGCGATCGCCAAGAACCGACAGTTAAGGCGGAATTTACCTCTGTGCAGAAAGCTAGCAAAATCTTAAATTCGATCGCCTCTCAACCCCGTCACGGTTGCGTCAAAGTCCGCCTCGAACTCGTTCTCGAAGACAAGCAACTTGAGGAGACTTACCAAAAATGGATGACGGAACACCATTCAGAGAGTTAAAATATTCGTCCTTTTCGGTGTAGATTCTAGCGATTAGCGAGAAACTTCAATCTAACAGCGGACTGTGGCGAGTTGTGCAGGAGACAAAATTCACCGCCATCTACTAAGATCGGGTTTGGTAAATTAACCGTAATTTTGGTAGGGGCGGCTTAACCAATATCTATAATATAAGGAATGAGAATTAAATAACTTCCACAAGTTTGTGGGATGGGCGTCCCGCCCGTCTTTTAAGGACGGGCG
>NZ_JAUBRP010000118.1:0-4250 GCF_036701935.1 Microcoleus sp. M2_D5
CGCATTAAATTGAGAGCCGACCGTCCTACTTAATGTTTTGTTACATACTTATAAATTTTCCCGCCGACCTACTTACTTCAAAACGGCTGATAGCGTACTGAAAAGTAGATACCCTTATCTTGCAGCGAGTTTCCCCGATTGCCAACTGAAATTAAGGGGAGGCCGTAGTCTAGGCGCAACGATAAATCGGGGGCAATCTGCCATCGCAAACCCAGTCCTAAACTGGCAATTGTAGCTGGGTCGGGGTCAATATCTTGGTTATTCCAGACCGTTCCGATTTCAAAAGAAGGCGCTAACTGCAGTGTACTGGTATCTGACGTGAGGGGAATGCGAACTTCAACTGAACCCAGAATGCCGTTGTCGGCAACGAGTTGGTTTTGTCGGTAGCCGCGAACTGTATCGACTCCACCAATACTGAAGCGTTCTAAAGGTAGCAAAGAATTAGGAGTTAGCTGAGCATCAATTCGCGCTACTAGCACATTTCTGGATGATAACTGCTGCACCAATTGAAATTGCCCCAACCAGGAAAAGAATCGCCCGTCAGTGCCAGTATTGTTGACAGTTGCATCAAAGGCATCTATCCCTAGACTGAATTGAGAGCGGGCGGCTAAGACTCGTCTTCTGCCCCGATCGACCCAATCTTGAGAAAACCGAATTACTGTAACTTTAGACTCGCCTTTTTCAGGACCTTCTGTGAAGGAAAAGGGCCGATCGTCGAGGATATACGTTTGGCTGCGACGGCGATCTAAACCCAAGCTTAATGCAAATTCACGGGTTGGTGTTCTGGTAATGGGCTGGCGGAAATTGACGGAATAGGTTTGAGTTTCGCTTCTAATACCGATATCCCGGAACTCTCGTTCAATAATTTGGCTATCGCCATTGTTATAGCGGAAGTTAAGGGCACCGTTACGAGCATTCACGGGGATAGTATAGTTGATGTCGTAGAGGTCGAGTCCTTCAGTACGACCGTATTGGGCTGAAGCGCGATCGCCAAATCCCAAGACATTATCATGGCTGACTTCTACGCTGCCTTGGACTGAACCAATGCTGGGTGATTGGTTGTTATCCAGTGCGATCGCACTGTGAAAAGCAGGGGCTTCTTTGAGATTGATTCGCAAGATATTGCGGCCTGGATTGCTACCTGCGGTTAACTCGGCATTTACTCTCTCGATAAGCGGATCGAGTTGCAACAGTTGCAAAGCTTCTTCTAAGCGTTGCTGGTTTAAGGGGGTAGAGGTGGCAAGTTCTAGGCGCGATCGCACGTATCCTTCTCGCAACCGATTTAACCCACCGATTTCAATCCCTTCGAGTTCGCCCTCTACGACTTGAATTTTGACCGTACCGCTGCTGAGGTCTTGATTGTTGGGCAGGAAGGCTCCAGAGGTAATGTAGCGGTTTTTAATATAGAGTTGAATAATCGCCGATCGCAGTTCGAGTAACTCTTCAAACGTGACCGAACGGTTCTCGTAAGGCTGAATTAATTTGGCAATTTCGTCCTGTAAGACGGTGTTTCCCAGCACTTCTACTTTTTGAATAAAAAAGCGATCGCCCGACGGGGAAGTAACTTCAGGTGACTCTTGAATTGGGGGAGTTTGCAGTTCTGGTTCCGGTGGTGGTGAAGGGGTTTCATCGGGGAGAGGACGGGGTGTAAAAGAGGGATTGGGAATCGTTTGTTCGATCGCGTCTGGTGCGTTAGGGGGAATGGTGACACCTGGTGGCGGTGCGGATTGGGCGATCGCGCTGAGGGCAATGCAAGTTGGTGTCGCGATGCTTGAACCTGAAATGGCAACCCACCTGAAGATTGGGTACATATTTTTGTTAGTGAATTAATAACATTCTCGACTCATAACGAGTTTCCCATTCGGCAGTCGATACACGCCTTGGGGTTCTACAATTGGGTCGCCTTTTTGCCAAGAACGATTTGGGTTGGTATTTGAGGATGTGGTGTCGCTGGGTAAAGTTTCCACATCTACTGTGGGAAAGTCGGACATTTGGACATCTCCGGGGCGCTGGGGTAAGCCACCCGTACCTGTGACGGTAAAACTTCCCGTCGTTGGTCGATCGCGCCGGACAATGCAGCTAGAGGCCAGAAGGCTGTCGGTGTCAATCCGATTTTCCGGTAACTCGGTGAGACTGTTTTGGATCGAGGTGGTATCGGGTAGGGCGATATTTCCCGAAGCAAGATTACCAGTGGCGTTAATATCGACTCGATTATTGCGTGAGAGAGTATCAGGATCGGTGTCGCGAGGTGCTGGACGGTAGCTTTCGCCGAAGAAGACAGGAGTATTGAGGGTGATATTTCCACCTCTGCCATCACGGGCAAAAGCGAGGATATCGCTGTCGTCGAAAGCGAGGATGGAGTCAGCTTTCAGGTTAATGTTGCCACCGCCTCCTGCACCTGAGTTAACGCTGCTGGTGATGCCACTGTTGCCCGATAGGCGAATATTAGAAGCTGTGATGTCGATCCGTCCCCCGGAAGATTGCACGGCGGAGGTTGCGATCGTGCCATTATTAGCTTGTAGGGTGTCGCGGACTTTAATGTTGATATCGCCTGCTGTTCCTTCTCCCCGGTTGCTGCTGGATATGACTGCCCGACGCACCAGCAAGCGCCCCGTGTCAATCGTCAAATCCCCGGCATTCCCACTCCCTTGACTCTGAGCAAACAAGCCACTGGGAAACCGACCACTGGCTGAGGTACCAATCACCTCAACCGAATCCCTTGCCTTAATCTGCAAGCTGCCACCGTTGCCTGAGCCGAAAGTACCGGTTGATATGGTTCCATCGCTCACCCGCAAGCGCCCCGTATCAATCCTCAAATTCCCTGCATCTCCACTCCCAGAACTATCAGCCAACAAGCGACTGCCCCTCTGACCATCGGCTGATCTACCAATCACCTCAACCGAATCTGTTGCCGTAATCTGCAAGCTGCCGCCCTTGCCTGAACCTCTAGTAGCGGTTGATACCTGTGCCCCATCGCGCACCAGCAAGCGCCCCGTGTCAATCCTCAAATTCCCTGCATCCCCACTCCTTTGACTATCAGTAAACACGCCACTGGGAGACTGACCATTGGCTGAGGTCCCAATCAGCGCAACCCAATCAGCAGCCGTAATCTGCAAGCTGCCACCGTTGCCTGAACCTCTAGTAGCGGCTGATACCCGTGCCCCATCGCGCACTAGCAAGCGCTGAGTGTCAATCCTCAAATTCCCTGCATCCCCACTCCCTTGACTCTCAGCAGACAAGCCACTGGGAGACTGACCACTGGCTGAGGTCCCAATCACCTCGACTCGTTCAGCAGCGGTAATCTGCAAGCTGCCGCCGTTGCCTCGAGCCGAAGTACCGGTTGATACCTGTGCCCCATCGCGCATCAGCAAGCGCCCCGTGTTAATGCTCAAGTCCCCTGCATCCCCACTCCCTTGACTCTGAGTGAACAAGCGACTGCCAAACCGACCATCGGCCGATCTACCAATCAACTCGACCGACTCAGCAGCGGTAATCTGCAAGCTGCCGCCGTTGCCTCGAGCCGAAGTACCGGTTGATACCTGTGCCCCATCGCGCACCAGCAAGCGACCCGTGTCAATCCTCAAGTCCCCTGCATCTCCACTCCCAGAACTAGAAGCCAACAAGCCACTGAGAACCCGACCATCGGCTGAAGCACCCATCACCTCAACCAAATCTGTTGCCGTAATCTGCAAGCTGCCGCCCTTGCCTGAACCTCCAGTAGTGGCTGATACCTGCGCCCCATCGCGCACCAGCAAGCGCCCCGTGTCAATCCTCAAAATCCCTGCATCCCCACTCCCTACACTAGAAGCAGACAAGCCACTGAGAACCCGACCATCGGCTGAAGCACCCATCACCTCAACCGAATCCGTTGCCCTAATCTGCAAGCTACCGCCCTTGCCTTGACCGAAAGTAGTGGTTGATACCGCTGCTCCATCGCTCACCAGCAAGCGCGCCGTGTCAATCGTTAAGTTTCCTCCAGTTCCTGAACCTCTAGTAGCGGTTGATACCGCAGTTCCATCGCGCACCAGTAATCGCCCCGTGTGAATCGTCAAATTCCCTGCATCCCCGCTCCCTTGACTAGAAGTAAACAAGCCACTGGGAGACTGACCATTGGCTGAGCTACCCATCAGCTCGATCGAATCTGTTGCCGTAATCTGCAAGCTGCCACCCTTGCCTGAACCTCTAGTAGCGGTTGATACCGCAGTTCCATCGCGCACCAGTAATCGCCCCGTGTGAATCGTCAAATTCCC
>NZ_JAUBRP010000118.1:4350-13559 GCF_036701935.1 Microcoleus sp. M2_D5
GTCAAATTCCCTGCATCCCCACTCCCTTCACTAGAAGCAAACAAGCCACGGCCAAACTGACTACTGGCTGAGCTACCCATCACCTCAACCGAATCTGTTGCCGTAATCTGCAAGCTGCCACCCTTGCCTGAACCTCTAGTAGCGGTTGATACCGCTGCTCCATCGCGCACCAGCAAGCGCCCCGTGTGAATCGTCAAATTCCCTGCATCCCCACTCCCTTCACTAGAAGCAAACAAGCCACGGCCAAACTGACTACTGGCTGAGCTACCGATCACCTCAACCGAATCTGTTGCCGTAATCTGCAAGCTCCCACCCTTGCCTGAACCGAAAGTAGTGGTTGATACCGCTGCCTGATCGCGCACCAGCAAGCGCCCCGTGTCAATCGTCAAATCCCCTGCATCCCCACTCCCTTGACTCTGAGTAAACAAGTTACTGGAAGGCTGACCACTGGCTGAGGTACCAATCACCTCGACTCGTTCAGCAGCGGTAATCTGCAAGCTGCCGCCCTTGCCTGAACCGAAAGTAGTGGCTGTTACCACCGCCCCATCGCGCACCAGCAAGCGCCCCGTGTCAATTCTTATGTCTCCTCCAGTTCCCGTTCCTCTGTCAGTCACATCAGCCCTCAGGTATGAACCCTCACTCAGCTCAACCTCTGTTGTGCGTACCAGTACCTGTTTGCCATTTTCTGCCCCCAAGGTGTTAGCCCAAATATTCGAGCTTTGTGTCATCGAAAACCGCCCACCGCGAATCTGAATGTCACCGCCTCCTTCTCCACTGGCATCCACAAACGCCTCGTTTGATAATGAGATATTGCCCAAATTATTAATCGAGTCATACCCTAGGACAAAGTTGTTCCCACTCTGACTCAAACTTACTTCTCCCACTCCAGCCACACTGCCGAGTTCAATGCGTCCTCCGGCTGCTGTCAGTCTCCCGGACTCTAGGAGTACATTTCCACCAACTAACGCTAAAGTTCGACTCTGTTGCACCTGTAGCCCTGGGGGAAGACCTCCTGAGTTAGGTTGATCGATTAAACTTGGTGCTTGCGATCGATTAACAATGGGTTGAGCAGCAACGGCATTAAACCACAAAGCTGAGGGACTGACGCTGAGTAAATTACTTGAACTCGGTTGTGAAGCGCTAAATAGTCCGATATCCCCTAACTTGACGGCATTCGCTGTCGTTGCCAAAAATGAACCCTGCAGGTCTAAACTGGCAGATGGCCCGAACACAATGCCGTTTGGATTGATCAAAAACAAATTGGCATTGCCATCAACTCCCAACCTGCCATTAATTTCTGAACGGTTCGCCCCGGTGACGCGAGAGAGAATGTTTGATATCCCTGCTGGATTGGTAAAATAAGCGCCTCGTCCTTCTGGCACACTCAATTGTTCAAAACTGTGAAATAGATTAGCGCCCCGAATTGCACCACCATCAATGCGATCGCCTTGAATACCCGGTATATTGACATTGGGTGTAACGACTGAATTTTCAGCACCTAGCGTATTGTCAGGCACGATTTGGGCGTTAGCGCGATCGCCCCCTCCTACGAGGAGTGTCCCAAATATGGCGACGCAACCCCCAATCTGCCACTGCCAACACCGATCGAACCAGCTTTTAGCAATCATAGGTTGGTTTCTAAAACATATTGATAAATCTATCACTATAGTTTCTTTTTGAGTGGCCTTAACTCACATCTTGCACATACCCGATAAACAGCCTCCAAATAAATTTAGGACTGAAAGCTTAAGTTCGCTTTTAAACCCCACCTAAACGTAAGCTGCTTAAGAAGCGGGGGTCTCTAAACCATTTTTAACAATAAAAAATCCTCTAAATCAAAATTTTTTCTAGCGCTATAAATAAGGAAATTTTGGGATACTAAACACTCTATATACGAATTATCTGCGATTGCATTGACAACCAAAAGTATGAGATAAAAGGGCGTAAAATGCAGTAAAAAAAGCAAGAAAAATGCAAACAATTCTTGCCCGTGCCCAGCAAGCGAGTCTACACCTTACTGTGGTTGATGCCTTCAGAATATCAGCGCGATAATGTCCCGCTAACATTGCAGGCTTATGCAAACTAGCCTGCACAAGTATGTATTTTTATTAGTTGGGTTATGTCATTAAGTTGGCACAGAAGGTTAATGCGTTGTTTCTATTTGACCTCCTATCCTATAAATTACGCAGATACAATTATTAGGAACAACCAACTATGCCTTCTGAAATAACTTTTGGAAAAACAACTTATTCTACAAGTCCATACATTGAAAATGAGTTGGAGGTCAAACCCATCGCGACCATCCCAACTGATATTGCATTCCAGGCAGACCTTAATAGCAAAGGTTTTGCAGATGCTCGTGGAGGCACACTATCCCAGATTTCAGAAATTGCTGTTTTGCCTGTTGGCAATAAGGGTTTCACAGGCAATGTCTACATTGATGGCATTCTCTGGAGTGGGAATAATTGGATATCAGGTTCATCTTCAACAACAACGATTGATTACTCTTTCTGGAATTCCGAAACTGCCAGTTTTGATGACGCCTACTACGACGACATCGCCCAAAACCCCTATGACTGGTTTGCAGGGGAAAAAGCTTCTATGGTAAACGCTTTAAACAGTTGGTCAGCGGTTGCCAATATTCAATTTGTGAATGCTGGGGACAATAATGAATCAGCTACCCTTGGCTTCTATAATGTGGGTAATGCCGATGCGAATGGTTACTTAGGAATGTTCTGTCCTCCTGGAACAGATGGACAGGGAATTGGCTATTTCAACAGGGAAGGAGGGGGCTGGAATACTAATGGAATAGTGCAAGGTAACTTTAACTTCACCACTTTAATTCATGAACTTGGACATGGATTAGGGCTGGATCACCCCCATGGCAATCAAGGCGGTTCATCAATTTATCCAGGAGTTACCGCCGCCTTTGGTGATACAGGGGACTATGGCTTGAACCAGGGCGTTTACACCACCATGTCCTACAATAAAGGGCTAGTTAACAGTGGTGGCGCTCCAGGTACACGGGACTACGGCTATCAAGGCACACCTATGGCGTTTGATATTGCTGCTATTCAGTATCTTTATGGGGCAAACAACAGCTACAAAACTGGTAACGACACATACTTCCTGCCCACTGCCAACCAATCAGGTACCTATTATTCCTGTATTTGGGATGCTGGCGGAATTGATACTATTAGTGGTGTGGGGGCACTATCGGGTATCACGATCGCTCTCAATGATGCCTCGCTCAACCCTGCTGTAGATGGGGCAGGTGCTGGTGGTTATATCTCTTCTGCCAAGGGCATTTTTGGCGGATTTACTATTGCTAATGGTGCAATAATTGAGAATGCCGATGGTTCGGCTTTTGCCGATCTGATTACTGGCAATGAGTTCAATAACATTCTCAACGGTGGGGCTGGCAATGACTCTTTAATCGGCGAGTCTGGTAATGACATCCTTAATGGTGGGGCTAGCAATGACTCTTTAATCGGTGGCAAGGGCAATGACTCTCTCGTGGGTGGCAATGACAAAGATATCTTAACTGGTGGGAGTGGGAGCGATCGATTTACCTACACGGCTCTCAGTCAATCCTTGTTAGCCAACTATGATGTGATTACTGACTACTCTATTGGTGACCAAATTGATGCTCCTAGTTATATAATTGCAGCAACACTCACTACCCCTGTTGGTAATGCAGCTAGTTTGAGTGAAGCAGCTATCTCTACTTTACTAACCAGTGGTGTGTTTACAGCCAACAGTGCTGAAGCATTTACAGTTTCTGGTATAGCCGGAACCTTCATCGCTTTCAATGACGCAGTGGCTGGATTCAATTCTGCAAATGACTCCCTCATTTTCCTCAAGAATTATACGCTTGGCTCTGTTTCAATTGTTTAGAGGTGGTTAATCATAGGTAGACATGAGAAGAAGGAGCTAAAGTTGGGTGGGCAATGTCCGCCCTGTCAAGGTGCTATCGACGTACTTACGTCATCCTAGCTGTCGGATTTCGCTCGTAAACCAAATTGATGGTCGATTACGCTTAAAAAGCACTCGCTCGAACGAGCCTTTTCGAGGGCTGTGCTAACGTCAGCAACCAAATTTCAAGCGCTTGAGGGTCTTCTTCACCACCTAAATAAATAATGTAGTTAATTGCGGCGTTGCTGATTCTGGCGTATGAATAAACTTTTCGCTTGATGTTACAAAACTCGCTCTACTTGGCTTATAGCTATTCCGAAAACTTGAATTCAT
This sequence comes from Microcoleus sp. M2_D5, assembly GCF_036701935.1. NCBI lineage: Bacteria > Bacillati > Cyanobacteriota > Cyanophyceae > Oscillatoriales > Microcoleaceae > Microcoleus > Microcoleus sp. M2_D5. The sequence continues at coordinate 8,599 of NZ_JAUBRP010000118.1, forward strand.
ACTTGTATTCAGCAACGCCTCATTTCCAAGTGTACTCGCGCGAAGGAGGAGTTTATGGACATTCAAAACCTATCGTTCCGACGGAACCTCAAATTTCTAGGTGGTTCGGCTGTTGGGTTGGCGGGACTGCTGGCAGTCTGGATTGTGGGCGGCAACTATATCGCCTCTGTGCATGAAAAAGAAATCGAGCAGTATTTAGCAGCATATGCCCAACGGTTTCCCAAAACAGAGCCGAATGATGCAGCGTTGAAGCTGGCAGCCGCCCTCGCTAAAGTGGGGTTCGGTGGAGGGGCAAGTTTCTCTTCTGTCGATCGCTCCATCGGGTCTAGGGCTGATGTTAGGTATTCAAAGGACGATCGAAAGGCATTTGAAGAAATCAAACAAGAATTAACTCAGTACCTAGACGCTGAGCTTGCCAAACCAAACGATACCGTAAATCCACCTTCAGAGAAATTACAGCGCTATCTCGCCTCCCGGCAAACGGCTTTAGCAGAACTTCGCCAGCAAGTTTTAAATAATGAAGTACCGCACTGGGGAACAGATATTAGCGGGATTCTGGAAGGAGATATAACGGTTGTCTCACCCGCTTATTTATGGCAGGTTAATTTCCAACGAGTTTTAGCTCTAGACATTCTAGAAAAATACCGTAAAGGTCAGACGCAAGCAGCAGTAGAAATGTTGGAAGTATCCTGGAAAATCAACCAGTCTTTAACAGAAAGCCCCTCCCTAATCTCTCAACTGGTTGCTTTGATTGTGACTAAATACCCAGCAGGCGTGATGCGGAAAGTCGATCGGCTTCCCGCCCAGTGGCAGCAGCGCTTGCTGGAACGCGATTACCGCGAATCGGTATTGACATCCTTTCAGGGAGAATATTTGTATAAGTTCAAATTTTTGCAAGACTTCCTTTGGAAACACTCGTGGTCTTCGATACTAAAAGCATCAAGCTCTTATAATGATGGGGGAATGCTTTCACTAATTCAAGGAAACTATTTCCCGACTTCAGAAGAAAAAGTTTTAGACAGGACTTTATCTCCTATCCTGGTGTGGTTCAAGCCGACGATCAAACCTTATGTTCGCTTTTGTGCGATCGATAGTTATCACGCCTATAAACGATCGCTTGCAGCATCTCGCCAGCAGAATGTTTGCGCTTCTGATTCAGTCACGGTAGATGACTTTGCGTGGTGGAATTATATAGGTAGGACATCTACAAGTTTATCCAACCAAACCAGTAAAGGAGCCAAATCTATGCTGGATTTGGAACTGACTCAGAAAATTTTGCAAGTCAAAGCACTAGCAGCCAAAACGGGAAAATGGCCGCCATCGGTTCCCGAGATGAAGTCGTCTATTTGTCCGGGGGCAAAATGGCTGTATCGCGTTGCTCCCGATGGTACGATGTCGATCTCGTTTAGCGAGAAACCCAAATGGTTAGACGAGAGATTAAAAAGTCGCAGATGGCTACCATTTACCTATAGCGACAAGACACCGCCACAGCTCAAAAACCGAGCTTCTACCCGACCAAGGCGATAATAGCACATCCCCAACGACAGTTTGCGATCGTTAGTGCTGGCTACCATTGGCTAAGGAGCGGGGAAAAAGTGTCTCAGAACCCCAGATTTCCACGTACATCGGCGTTGCTTAACCAGGGTATGAAAAAAATAAGTTGAAAATCCCCAAGCTTTGTCTATACTGGTTTCTATAACGGGTTTATTTAGCCCTTCATACCCTAAATCAGCAACGCCTTAATTGCAAACAAAAGCTAGAGCAGAGTTTAAATTCGAGGCTGGTTAGGTAGCAAAATCGAGAATACTGCAAGAGGTGAGTAAAGCTTCGTCTAAAATCTTGAAAAGAACCTACCATATCTTACTTCTATGCCAAGCCGACACCGCCGATTCTGTGTCCGCCAAGTTCTGGTAATTTTATTCCTAACCAGCCTCACCAATTGCCTGTGGCTGAGTCATGTTTCTTTTAATCCTTTACAACTAAGATGGACAGAAGTAGCAACTGCACAGTCTACCAATCCCAGCCAGCTCGTACAACAAGGAATCGAACGATATAAAACAGGAGACGTGCAAGGCGCGATCGTACTTTGGCAAACCGCCTTAACCGCCTATCAAAGCACTAACAACCGTGCTAACGAGGCGATCGTTCGAGAAAAACTAGCCATAGCTTATCAACAAATCGGTCAATTCAGCGAAGCGATCGATTATTGGAAAAGTGCGATCGCCAACTATCGTTCCTCTGGAGATTTCGTGAAGGTGGGAAGGTTACTCACAGAACTCGCTCAAACCTACAGCCGTTTGGGGCAAAATAGAGAAGCGAAATCGCTTTTATGCGGTGCTTCTGAGGCTGATGAAATTTGCCCCAAAAGTGAAGGAAGTGCTTTGCAAATTGCCGAAAAATTTAGAGATCGCCAGGGAGAAGCGGCGGCTTTGGGAAGTTTGGGAGAAGCCTATCGCCTCACAGGAAAGTACGATCGAGCCATTGAAACTCTAGAGGCTAGCTTAAAGATTGTCGGGGAGATTAACCCCCCAGTTAATCGCGCATCAGTGCTTAATAGTCTCGGTAATACTTACTTTAGTAAAGCTCAACTCAACGAGCAGCGTGCTGATTCTGCTAAGTTCAGAAATGCAGAAAATAAGGCTAATGAATTTATTAAAGAAGCTGCTGATAATTACACAAAAGCTGTAGGTTATTTCGAGATAAGTCTCGAACAGAGTCGCACTCAAAATGACCCATCGAGTCAAATGCGATCGCTTCTCAATTTGATTCAACTTTATTACCGATCGAAATATTTTAAGTTACCCGATCGCATTAATAAGGCCGAGCAAGCATTGCAAGAAGCTCTAACTCTACTTAATATTATCCCTGATTCTCCCAATAAAGTCTATGCAGCAATCAATTTAGCCGAAATAGAACAACCTGTTGATTCTATTAATTATACTTCATCTCAAGCTCAATGTCTGCCGCGAAAACTCAACGAATCAAAAGCAGAGGAGCTCCTGCAAAAAGCTGTTGCTATTGCTCGAGGCGTTAAAGATTCTCGCTCCGAATCATTTGCGTTAGGTAAACTAGGTCATCTCTACGAATGCCGCAAAGACTACAATAAAGCCTTAGATTTTACCAAACAGGCAAGATTGGCAGCCGACCAAAACTTACTTGCTAAAGATAGTCTTTATTTGTGGGAGTGGCAGGCGGGACGAATATTTAAGGCGCAGGGGAAAGCATCTGAGGCAATTGCTGCTTACGAACGCGCGATCGCAACTTTAGAAGGTGAGGGAGGTATTCGAGACAATCTGTTAATTACTCAGCGAGACTTGCAATTTAGCTTTCGGGATACGATTACTCCTCTCTACCGCGAGTTTGCTCAGTTAAAGCTAGAGCGTGCTGAAGCGCTACCCATTGCAAGTCTTGAGTACCAAAAGGAGCTCGATTCTGCACTCAACGCGATTGATTCTTTGAAACTAGCAGAATTGCAAAATTACTTTGGCAATGAGTGTGTCTTTACCGTTTTTGAGCCAGAACGAGTTGATGACTTAGAAAGAGAAGACACTGCTGTCTTTAGTTCTATAATTTTGGACGATCGAACGGCGATTGTGGTGAGTTTACCCAACTCTGATGAGAAGGGAAAGCCAAATACTGAAAGAAGATTTAAACGGCTAGTCTGGATAAACGATAGTAAAAAACTTACAGAAGAAATCACAAAATTTCGTATAGAAATTCAGAAATTTTACGATCCTACTGACGCTTTTTTAACACCAGCACAAAATCTATATAACTTGCTGATTCGCCCTTTCGCCTCCGATTTAACACCAACAAAAATTAAAACTCTCGTTTTCATCCAAGATGGGCTATTACGCAGCGTACCGATGGCTGCGCTCCACAATGGTGAAGAATTTCTAGTTCAGAAATACGCCATTGCTACGACTCCCGGTTTGCGCTTGACATCTCCTAAACCCCTAAATTTTCCAAGTCTGCGGACGCTAGCTTTGGGCTTAACCGAAGCCGCTACCGTTGATGGTGAAAAATTTAAGGCTTTGGCAAATGTCACCGATGAAATCGATCGAGTTATAAAGCTATTTCCAGGTAGCAAGAAACTCTTGGACGAGCAATTTACTCCTGAGAGCTTAGAGCAAGAACTTAAACAAACGGTTTACCCGATTATTCACGTTGCCACTCACGGTCAATTTGGCACTCTTCCAGAAGATAGCTTTCTAGTCACGGGTAATAATGAGAAAATTACAATTACTCAGCTCGAAAGTGATATTCGCCGCTTTAGTAAAGGTACAGAGCCAGTGGAGTTGCTCGCACTCACGGCTTGTCAAACGGGTATAGGAGATGACCGTGCGACACTGGGTATGGCTGGCATTACGGTGCAAGCAGGCGTCAAAAGTGCTTTGGCTTCTCTTTGGTATGTTGACGATGCTTTTACACAAGAATTAGTCGCTAAGTTTTACGATAACTTGCGATCGCAAATGAGCAAAGCAGAAGCCCTAAAGGAAGCGCAGAAGGCGCTGATTAATCAAAACAAGAATATACATCCCGCTAAATGGGCCTCCTTTATCCTTATCGGTAACTGGCTATAGAAAGAAAAGAGCATTGTTACTGTATTAAAACCCTCTGTACAACAATGAATGAAAGTTGGCAAGCAGGTAAAAATCAGGTCAGAAAAAGTGCTAAATATGTCGGGCTTGTTGGCGGCGAATTAGATCGCGATCGCTCTTGATGCGCGATGTGCGATACTTTCTCTAAGAGCGATCGCGTTACGCAGTTGCAAATTCCGTAAACGGACGCAAACGCGGTGGATGAAAGGCGAGGACAATATCTTCACAAGACACCCCCGCTTGCAGTAAATCGGTTGCGATGCCGTCCTCAGTCCGGTCTTCTTCAACTAAATCAAAAGGAGTCCCGCGCTCTACCTGTACCCAGGTGAGCGTCGGGAGGAATTTGCGTGAGTGAAGAGA
>NZ_JAUBRP010000002.1:0-30588 GCF_036701935.1 Microcoleus sp. M2_D5
CGCGAATTAAATAACTTATAATTTTAATTGTTATTGTGGGATGGGCGTCCCGCCCGTCATGAGTGGACGGGCGGGACGCCCATCCCACTTTCAAAAGTGGAAGTTATTTAATTCTCATTCCTAAGAAAGTTAGGATGCGGTAGCCGCACTTACTTTCTGGGTGCTGCTACCTTGATTTTGCAGTTGAATTAATTCAACTTTATATCCATCTGGGTCTTGCACAAAAGCGATGACTGTTGAACCGTGCTTCATCGGGCCGGGTTCGCGACTAACTTTACCGCCGCGAGCTTTGATTTCTTCGCAAGTACCGTAAATGTCGTCAACGCCGATCGCAATATGACCGTAAGCATCCCCTAAATTGTACTGTTCGACGCCCCAGTTGTATGTTAATTCCAAAACTGTAGTGTCGGATTCGTCGCCGTAGCCCACAAAAGCCAGAGTAAATTTACCGTCTGGATAGTCCTTTTGCCGCAGCAATTTCATACCCAGAACCTCAGTGTAAAATTTGAGGGACTCTTCCAGGTTGCCGACTCGGAGCATCGTGTGTAGTAATTGCATTTAGCTCACTCCAAATTTTTTAAGCTTCTTCAATTTTAGCGATATCTTGTTTGATTTGTGGAATAAACTTTTTTTTAATTAACCGCAGAGGACGCAGAGGACACAGAGGAAGAGAAGAGAGACAGAAATACAGAGTTTTATAATTAATGACAGATTGCTAACGCTGCTTTCAGTAGGGGCGGTGGCAAGAGTGCCCTACCGGGTTTTAGCTTTATTTTTACTGAACAAAAACCACCATAGTTCTAAACCAATTAATGTCAATCCACCTGCTGTTACGCCAATTTTTAAACTTAACGGCTGTTCGATATGCGGAAATTGAGCGGTTGAATTGGCAGGAGGGATTGATATTTGATTTGCTCTAACTCCCGATGCAATTCCGAGCATAATTCCTAAACTCGCGAGACTTCCCGAAATTTGACGATGGTGTAACATTTTCTCATTCCTTCAAATTTATGCACTAGATTTGGCGTGAAAATTCCGCAAGCGCAAAGCATTAGTAACTACAGAGACTGAACTAAAAGCCATTGCTGCACCGGCGATAATTGGATTTAGCAGCCAGCCAAAAATGGGGTACAAAAGGCCCGCCGCGATCGGTATTCCAGCGATGTTGTAAATAAACGCAAAAAACAGATTTTCGCGGATGTTCCGCATGGTGGCGCGGGAAAGTTTAATGGCTGTAACTATGCCTTGCAAATCTCCTGAAATTAAGGTAATGTCGCTGGCTGCGATCGCCACATCTGTGCCGGTACCGATCGCAATTCCCACATCTGCTACAGCCAAAGCCGGCGCATCGTTAATTCCGTCTCCCACCATCGCGACAATTTTTCCTCCCCCTTGCAGGGCTTGGATTTGAGCTGCTTTTTGGTCGGGTCTAACTTCGGCAAAAATGCGAGTAATGCCGACGGATCGGGCGATCGACTCCGCAGTCGCGCGATTGTCCCCAGTCAGCATCGCCACGTCCAAACCGAGTTTTTGCAGCGCTTTCACCGCCTGCGCCGACGACGGTTTGAGGGCATCAGCAATGCCCAGAATTGCCTCTATTTTGCCCTCTACAGCCATCCAAACAACCGTTTTGCTCGCCGCTTCCAAAGCTCTCGCCCGCAGTTCCAGATATTCAGTATCGCAGCCTAGTTCCTGCATCCACCTCAGCGTTCCCAGGGCGATCGACTTTCCGCCTACAACCCCGCGCACGCCGCTTCCCGCGATCGCCTCAAAATCCTTAACATCCGTCAACTTAACCTCTTGTGATTGAGCGTATCTAACAACAGCTTCCCCCAAAGGATGCTCCGAATTGCGCTCTACAGACGCCGCCAATTGCAGCAACTTTAACTCATTGCTATTCGCCGTTCCTTTAATTGTCACAAAATCAGTTACAGTCGGCTTGCCTTCAGTAAGAGTCCCAGTTTTATCTAACACGATAATTTGGATTTTGTGAGCCAATTCTAAACTCTCGGCTCCTTTAATTAAAATCCCATTTTCTGCACCTTTCCCAGTTCCCACCATCACAGCAGTCGGAGTCGCCAAACCCAAAGCGCAGGGACAGGCAATAATCAGAACTTCCACCATTGTCACTGTGGCTAGAGTGAAATTTCCAGTCGCGTTAAACCAGATAATGAAAGTAGCTAAAGCGATGGCAATTACTGCGGGAACAAACCAACCAGTCACTTGGTCTGCTAACTTTTGAATCGGTGCTTTTGAACCCTGTGCGTCCTGCACCATCTTGACAATTTGAGCTAAAAATGTATCTTTACCAACTCTTGTCGCCCGAAACTTGAAGCTGCCAGTTTTGTTAATTGTGGCTCCGATAACTTCGTCGCCAAGCTGCTTTTTGACAGCCAAACTTTCTCCCGTAACCATTGCTTCGTCTACTGTGGAAGAGCCATCAATTACCTCTCCATCTACGGGGATTTGCTCTCCCGGCCGCACCTGCACGATGTCGCCAATTTCCACTTTGGCTAATGGCACTTCCAACTCTTCCCCGTTGCGAACGATCCGAGCCGTTTTTGCTTGCAAACCCATGAGTTTGCGAATGGCTTCGGAAGTCTCTCCCTTCGCCCGATTTTCTAGGGTTTTTCCCAACAAAATTAAGGCGATAACGCTAGCGGCAACTTCGTAGTAAACGCCAGAATTTAAACCTTTAGCGGTAAATAAACCTGGGAAAAATGTCACAAATACAGAATAAAAGTAAGCAGCACTCGTTCCCAAAGCAATCAGGGTATCCATTGTTGCTACACGCCGTTTTAGGGATTTCCAAGCTCCTACATAAAACGATTTGCCGCACCAAAATTGTACGGGGGATGTCAGGACTAATTGCAGCCAATAATTGTGCAGCCATGCGGGAATAAATGGCAGGTGCAAACCGGTCATCGCTGGAATAGCGCCCACCACTAGCAGGATGCTGATGATACCTGCTGTCCAGAGTTTCCGCTGCAAGGTTTGAGATTCAGATTTGCGATCGGCTTGTTCGGAATCATCCTCTGGCGCCGCCATTTCTGGAAGCGGCAAAGCTTCGTATCCCGCATCATCAACAGCAGATTGAATTGTTTCTAAGTCGGTTTGCTTGGAGTCGTATTGGATGGTTGCTTGTTCCATCCCAAAATTTACCTGACACTCAATTACGCCGGGAACAGATTGAATTGCTTGTTCGACAGAGGCAGCACAAGAAGCACAACTCATGCCCCGCAATTTAAGTGTGAGATTGTCCATAGATGCCCTCCTAACTTATAAAGTTACCTTCTGTCTTCAAATGACCGAAAGCCCCCGGATTCATCCGTCCAGAAATAAAAAACCTGTATCCGAGAAAATTGCCCCCCGAATTTATCCGTAGGGTCAATGCTTCAATCTAAAATCTAAAATCTAAAATCTAAAATCGATTGACCTCGCCTAAAAACGGATAACGTGCGACGTACTCCTGTCGTGGAGAATCAAAAATTTTAGACTCTTGTCAAATCTCCCAGATTCAAAGCTGCAAGTAAATCTCAAATCTCAAATCTAAAATCTAAAATTGACTTGTTGGATAGCCAGCAGATGCGATCGCTTTCCTAACTTCACTTTCTGACTTAGCGGTTTGAATCGTGACCAATTTTGTCTTGAGATCCGCCTCAACGGTTGAGGCTGAGTCAATAGCTTGGACTGCTTTTGCGATCGTAGTCGCACAAGCGGAACAAGCCATCTTAGGAACTTTTAGCTGTAAAGTCATAGTTTGAACCTCACCAGAAACTGCTCTGCTCCATAAATGAATTAACTTTATTGTAAAGTCTCCAGTACACTGGAGAGTCAAGGGGAATTGCAAAATAAATCAGGAATTATGAAAAAAGTGGTTTGACACGCTACCGATATGGGTAAGGCGCGCACTGTGTACATACATAATTCGGTTGTGAGTTCTGTAAATCTTAACTTTGAGTGCGATCGACGGCACAGCAATAATTTTTTACCAGTTCGCCACAAAAATTTCATCCTAATTTCATTTATATGTGAAAAGCTGAAAATAAATGGCCATTTTAAGGATATAAGCTCTATGAAACCAATTTCATTGAAAACAGGCTTGGCAGCGCTGATGTTGACCGCCACAGCCGCTTTTACCAGTGGAGTGCTTGCAGCTTGTTCAAATGCCCCTTCCAGTGAAACTCCCGCCCCAAATGTTACGGCTGCAACCGAAGCAAACAAGAAGCAAGACGCGGTACAAGGCGGTGGCATGGGTGGCATGAATCATGGCATGAATCATGGGATGAATCACGATATGTCAATGGATTTAGGCCCTGCTGATGCCGACTACGATTTGCGATTTATTGATGGCATGACCGTACACCATCAAGGTGCTGTAAACATGGCTCAAGATGTGCTTAAACAATCCAAACGCCCGGAAATGAAAAAACTTGCCACTGATATAATTGCTGCTCAAAACCGCGAAATAAATCAAATGAAAGAGTGGCGCAAAACTTGGTATCCCAAAGCCAGCAGTACGCCGATGGCTTATCACCCTCAAATGGGTCACATGATGGCAATGACTCCCGAACAAATGCAAAGCATGATGATGAGCATGGATTTAGGGGCCGGTGACGACAAATTTGACTTGCGGTTTATCAATGCGATGATTCCCCACCACGAAGGAGCTTTAGTGATGGCCCAAGATGCTTTAAAGAAGTCAAAACGCCCAGAGATGAAGAAATTAGCTCAAGAAATTCTGACTTCGCAAAAGCAAGAAATTGAGCAAATGAAACAGTGGCGGCAAGCTTGGTATAAACAGTAATTTAGCTCACCTCAACAAAACGTGACCCAAATCTATAAAATGAGTGACATTAATCACAGTAGCTCAATAGTTAAGAAAATACTTGGTTCACAAAAGCAAGAAATTGAGCAAATGAAACAGTGGTGGCAACCTTGATAGACAAAGTAATGTAGCTCGACTGGGGCTGTCAGCATTTGTCTGACTCCACCTCAGTTTCCTGAGAATACCCAAACATACTGTAGGTAATTGAGCAGCCCTATCTCTAAAGTAGTAAAAAGTTACGTAATAATACTGTAGACACTCGATCTTGTCTACCTCTAAAGTAGTATGCAAGTCAGTAGAAAGCTATATAGATAGAGAGGGTAGTGTATGATATTAAATAGCTTGGAATTAAACACCACTTATAAGTCAAATGCAGCCGTAGATGAGTTACTGAGCGCATTGACAAAAGAAATTGCAGCGCCAGCAGAGATAAAAAACCCGGAAAAAAATCTACAGAAAAATCGCTTGTCATTAGGCGCAACTTATCTTCATATTTTAGAATCGGGCGGGCATCTGGGCTGCTGAGGCGAAATTTCATCCTAATTTCATTTGACCGTGAAATACTAGGTTGAGTAGAGCATTTCTAGCTCTCGGTCATTGCTTAGCGGTCGCTTCTTGGAAAATGCTAATAAGTAACTTTACTTAATGGTATCACTTACTTACCTTGGCAAAATACCAACCGCTAAACCTGTGGCACTCAACCTGATTTCAAGGACAATGCCAACGATGATATTCCACAAATATGCTCAATGTCCGGCAATTATTAGCAGCTTTTCGGGAAGTTTGTTCAGCGTAATTTTGCTAAGTTCTCCTGCTGCTGTTTTTGCCCACGCTGGCCACGGAAATGAATTTCACCATAGCGGCGAAACAACTCAAACTCCTGCTGCTATTTCTGTAGATGCCGAAACAGCAAAACGGTTAGGAATTAAAATCTCCCCTGCCACGCGCCAGAGACTAGATATCGGCATTAAAACTACTGGACAAATTGAAACTTTGCCCAACCAAAAAGTAGAAGTGACGGCTCCTGTTGCTGGGAAAGTAGTAGAGTTGCTGGTTAAGCCAGGAGACAAAGTTTCAAAAGGTCAACCGCTGGCGGTATTATCGAGTTCAGAATTAGGACAATTGCGGGTTGAATCTCTCTCGAAACAGGCCGAAGCTGAGGCAGATTTGCAGCAGGCGGAAGGAGATTTCAAATTAGCACGAGAAAATTACGATCGCCAAAGTCAAATATCCGCCGCAGAAATCGCCCAAGCCCAAACCCAATTGACAGCGGTAACTAAGCAGTACCAGCGAGAACAAGAATTAGTAAACAAGCGTTCCGTGGTGCAAGCCGCTCAAGAAAACTATCAGCGTCAAGTCGAAATAGCGCAAGCCGAAATAGCGCGGGCAGAAACAGAATTAACTGTTGCTAAAGAACAGTTCGATCGCGATCGAGAATTAGTGGCATCAGGGGCGATCGCGCGGCGCACAATGCTGGAATCGCAAGCCCACTTCGCCGAAGCACAAGCCGCTGTTGCTAAAGCAAAAAGCCGTCCTGAAGTTATCAAAGCCCAAACCGACATTAAACAAGCCGAAGTAGACCTGCCGATGCGGGAATTGCGGGAATCTCAAAGCAGAGTAGCAGAAGCAAAAGCTCAACTTACCAGAGCTCAGAGTCGCCGGGAACTCCTAGAAGCCGAGAACCAAGTCAAACGCGGCAAAACTGCGGTAGAAGTCGCTCAGTCGCGCATTCGCTTGGCTGATGCAGCCTATCAAGCGCGACTGCAACAATTAGGAACTGTTGCCAACGATCGAGGACTCGTTACCGTAGTTGCGCCGATTTCCGGGACGGTAGCCGATCGCTTCATCACCCCAGGAGAGTCAGTAAACGCTGAAAAATCGTTGATGAGTCTGTTAAATGACAGCCGCGTTTTTGCCACAGCCAATATTTACGAAAAAGACCTGAATCAAGTAAAACAGGGTCAGGAAGTCAGGGTAAAAGTCGCTAATTTACCCGATCGCACTTTCAATGGAAAAATCGCCTTAATTGGGTCATCCGTGTCAGGAGAAACGCGGGTTGTGCCGGTGAAAGCAGAACTAGATAATATTAACGGCGAATTAAAGCCCGGACTGTTTGCGGAGTTGGAGATTTTAACAGACAAAACTGCCACAAATATTTTAGCAATTCCGAGTGCGGCGGTAGTGGATGTTAGCGGTAAAAAAACCGTTTACGTCCAAAATGGCAATGCTTATCAAGCGGTTGAAATTGAACTCGGTAAAACTGCGGGAGATTTAGTTGAAGTGAAGAGGGGTTTATTCGAGGGAGATTTGATAGTAACGCAGCGAGCACCTCAACTTTACGCACAATCTTTGCGCGGCGGCGGCAAGCCCTCAAAAGGCGAGGAAAATCCCAAGATAACAGGGGTTAAGCTTAACAGTTTTCCCGTGCCTTTGTGGGCGGGAATTGGGGGAGGAATGGCGATCGCATCTATGACTTTTGCAGCCGGGGTTTGGTGGGGAAATCGGCGCGAAGAAAGTTCGGCAGCGGATTTTGTAACGGATGTAACGGATCTTAGGAAGAAAGCATAATGCTGCAATTAGTAAGGTGCGTCGCTGCAAGATTGTCGCTTTTTTTGAGAATTATAGATAGCGACGCACCCTACAACTATGCCCAATTACCAAATTATTAGTGCGTCGCTGCAAGATTGTCGCTTTTTTTGAGAATTATAGATAGCGACGCACCCTACAACTATGCCCAATTACCAAATTATTAGTGCGTCGCTGCGAGATTGTCGCTTTTTTTGAGAATTATAGATGGCGACGCACCCTACAACTATGCCCAATTACCAAATTATTAAATGTTCAGCACTATTCTTAGATGGGTAATTAACCGCCGCTGGCTAGTCGTTATCGCTACCATTATTATTAGTCTTTGGACATTGTATATCATCCCCCAAATGTCCCTTGATGTCTTCCCGCCTTTTGCACCCCCGCAGGTGGAAATTCAGACGGAAGCACCGGGCCTCGCGCCGGAAGAAATCGAGTCTTTGGTAACACTGCCAATTGAAAGTGCGATTAACGGAACTCCTGGGGTGACAGCAGTGCGATCGTCTTCCGCTGTGGGCCTTTCTTCGGTTAAGGTAATCTTTGATTGGGGAACTGAAATTTATCAAGCGCGGCAGTTGATAACAGAAAGGTTGCAGCAAGCTCAAAGCAAACTCCCGGCGGGGGTAGAAACGCCGCAAATTTCTCCGACAACTTCTCCTGTCGGTACTGTTATTACCTATGCTTTTACCTCGGAAACTACTCCTTTGATGGAAGTGCGCCGTCTGGTTGATTGGCAAGTCACAAATCGGCTTTTGGCAGTGACTGGTGTTGCTCAAGTGGTGGCTTACGGAGGCGAAGAAAGGCAGTATCAAGTATTAGTAGAACCTGCTAAGTTGAAAGCTTTTAATGTTTCGTTGCAGCAAGTAGCTGAAGCGGCGGCTGCTGCGAATGTTAACGCGCCGGGGGGGTATTTAATTACCCCCGATCGAGAAACTTTAATCCGGGGGGTGGGGCGGATTGAGTCTCTGGAAGATTTGCAGCAATCGGCGATCGACTCTCGCCACGGAACGCCCGTGAGAATTGGTGATGTTGCTGATGTCAAGATTGGTGCTGCTATCAAGCGGGGCGATGGCAGTTTTAACGGCAAAAAAGCTGTGATTGTGATGGTAAACAGACAGCCAGTTGCTGATACTCCGACGGTAACGAAAGCGGTTGAGGCGGCAATGACTGAGGTGCAGGAAGCTCTGCCAAAAGATATTAAAGTTACTGTGACTTTTCGACAGGAAGAATATATCAATTCTTCGGTGGAGAATGTGCGATCGGCTTTAGTAGAAGGCAGCATCATCGTCACCCTGATTCTCATCCCGTTTTTGATGAATTGGCGGACTCTGGCGGTTGTTTTGCTGGATTTCTTTCTGACTTGGCTGTTGGCGCTGCTGGCGATGTATTGGCTGGGGCTGGGGCTGAATACGATGACTTTGGGGGGTTTGTCGGTGGCGATCGGCACTGCGATCGACGATGCGATCGTCTATGCCGAAAATACCTACCGCAATTTGAGAGAAAATACGTCTTCTCTTCATCCTCGCCCGGTGATGGATGTGATTTTTGATGGCAGTGAGGAGGTGCGCGATTCGTTAATTGGAGCGACTGTTATTGGGATTGTTGTTTTTTCTCCAATTTTTACTTTGCCCGGTGTAGAAGGTCGGATTTTTACGCCGATGGGGATTACTTATTTGGTAGTTGTTGTGATTTCTAGTCTGGAATCGCTGTTAATATCTCCGGCCCTTTGTGCTATCTTGTTGCCTAACAAACGCATGAGTGCTGCGGAACCTTGGCTGCCGAGATTTTGCAAGAAAATGTATCATTTTTCGATAAATTTGTCAATGCGCTATTCTGGGATTATATTAGCTTTAGCTGCTGCTAGCATGGTGGCTGCATTAATTATCTTGCCTTCCTTTGGACGGGTGTTTTTGCCGGAGTTTCAGGAGCAAACTTTGGTGAATACTATTCAGCTTTATCCGGGGGTGTCTTTGGAGACAACAGATAGCGCGGCTTTTGCTATTGAAGATGCACTTCAGGATGATAGCAGGTTTGAATACGTGCAAGTGCGATCGGGCAGAGCTCCAGGAGATGCTGATGCTGCGGGAGTTAATTTGGCTCACATTGATATCGGTTTGAGCGAAGAGGGCATGAAAAACCGGCCGCAAACTTTGGAGTCGCTGCGGCAGGAGTTTGGTAAATTGCCGGGAGTTGCACCAAATATCGGCGGTTTTATTTCTCACCGGATGGATGAGGTTTTATCTGGTGTCAGAAGTCAGATTGCTGTCAAAATCTTTGGCCCCGATTTGGATCGGCTTCGCAGCATCGGTGCCCAAGTTGAAGAGCAAATGAAAACAGTGGAAGGCATTGTGGATTTGCAACTCGAACCGCAGGTGCCAGTGCAACAAATTCAAATTAAGTTTAACCGTCAAGCTGCGGGTAGATACGGTTTAAAAATCGGAGAACTTTCGGAAATAATTGAGACAGCTTTAAACGGCAAAGTTGTTTCTCAAGTTTTGGAGGTGCAGCAAACTTTTGATTTAGTTGTTTGGTTGCAGCCTCAAGCCCGAAATAACTTAGAAACTATTCAGAATTTGTTGGTTGATACTCCCAGCGGTAACAAGATTCCCCTCGCCCAAGTTGCGACTGTTAAATACGGTACGGGGCCCAATACGATTAACCGCGAGAATGTTTCTCGCTTGATTGTAGCGGCGGCTAATGCTAAAGGTCGAGATTTGCGATCGGTTGTGAATGAAATTCAAGCTAAAGTCAAAGGAGAGGTGCAGTTGCCTTTTGGCTATTTTATCCAGTACGGCGGTCAATTTGAAGCCGAGCAAAGAGCTTCGCAAAATATTATGATATTTAGTGCGATCGCCTTTTTGGTAATTACTGTATTGATGTACTTGTCCGTCAAGTCAATTCCTTCAACTGCTATGATTATGATTAATTTGCCGATCGGCTTAGTGGGAGGAGTAATTGCGGTAGCTTTGACGGGCGGCATCATCTCTGTTGCTTCTTTAGTTGGCTTTGTTACATTATTCGGCGTTGCCACCCGCAACGGCTTGTTATTAGTAGACAACTACAACACTAAATTTGCTGAAGGACTGCCTTTTAAGGAAGCAATTATTAAAGGTTCGATGGAACGGCTCAACGCCATCCTGATGACCGCTTTAACTTCAGCTTTGGGTTTAGCACCTTTAGTATTTGAAGGCGGGGCGGGCAAGGAAATTTTGCAACCGCTGTCAGTCGTAGTTTTAGGAGGATTGTTTACTTCTACAGCCTTAACTCTGTTAGTTTTGCCCGCTTTGTATGCTCAATTTGGGCATTTTTTACGACCTCAACAACCTCAGCCAGTTATTGAAGATGGAAAGGTAGTTAATGTGTGATATTTTCCAATTATTGTCAGTCAGCAAGGAGTCAAACCAATGAAATCGCTTAAGTCAAATTTAATTGTTCTAGGTAGTGTTGGATTCCTGTTTTTGGGAGCTTGCAGTCAAGGCAACCAAGCAAGCGATACAAATAGTAGTCCAGCATCCTCTCCTGTCGCCTCTCAACCTGCGTCTTCTGCTCCCGCCGCTGCTCCTGGAAAAGCAACTCAAGGGGGGCAAGTTGTAGAGTCTGGAGCTTACCATTTAGAGTTTGTACCTTACAAAGAAGCTACCGGAACTCATTTAGATGTTTTTTTGCAAAAAGGAGAGAAAAAGGAACCAGTTGCTAACGCGAAAGTGACGGCTCAAGTGCAGTTGCCGAATGGAAAGCAGCAAACCCTAGCTCTCAAGTATGATGCTGAGGGCAAACATTACGCTGTGTTGTTTCCCGGCAATGATCCCGGTCAGTATCCAGTAAAAGTGACTGCGGATATTAACGGAGAAAAAGTTGACGGGCGTTTTAGCTTCAATCAATAGATGGCTGATTTCCTAATGCGCTCTAACTTATGGGCGCATTAATTATTAGCAACAAACAACTGCCTCTTGCATTTCCGCTAAAAAGCCGATCGCGTTTCGATCGCACTTTATTTCCTATTTTATTCCCTGAGTTTTTTTAAACGGGAAAAACACTCGACCTGCCAAACTTTGTAAGTAAATGCCGCCGACGGTAATTAAAAAGACGAAATAGGCGATCGCCTGCACCACATAAAGCTTGTCCGTGTAGCCAAACAGCGCACTCAACAGCAAACCGGGAAACTTGTCTTCTGGAACCAGTTTCGAGGTATTCCAGACCATTGGGCCGAGAATGCAAGAGTGGATTTTAGTAAATCTTTCGTAATAGAAACACAGCGCTGCTGACTCGCGATTTGTTTGCGATAAAATATTCACCGCGCTGTCAAAAAGTCCCAAGGTAGATACCACTAAACCCGCTACAATGAAGAGCAATAAAATGCCCATATATTTGAAAAACAGGCGGATATTAATTTTGACTCCCCATTTAAACAGCAGGACACCAAGTGCGGTGGCTGAGAGAATACCCGCCAAAGCGCCGAACGCCGGAATAATGCCTTGTTGAAACTTGGCAACGACAAACAAAACGGTTTCAAATCCTTCGCGTAAAACGGCAATCAAAACTAAACTAAATACGCCCCAGCCGGCATGAGAGTTTTGCGTTAAGGCGGCACTCACAGCGCCTTCGACTTCGGCTTTCATAAATCGCGCTTGTTTGGTCATCCAAATCAGCATCCAGCTCAGCATTGCGATAGCTAAAACTCCAAAGATTGCCTCTAGCAGCGACTCCATAATCGGTGCAAAAGGCTGATTGGATGCGGACAAAATTTGAATTGTCCAGCCGAACATTACACCTATCAAAGCGCTGGCAATAAGTCCAACACCAACTCCACCGAAAACCCAAGGATTTAAATAACTTTGTCCTGATTTTTTGAGGCAAGCGAGAACGATTCCGACAACTAAGGCGGCTTCGACTCCTTCGCGGAGAGTAATTACAAAGGTGGGCAATGCTTCGCCAAAATTCATTTTTTTATGGTGGGAATGGGACTGGTTAAGGAGCGAGGTAATTGGCAGATTATTTACCAATTACCGCTCTTGATGAGAGTGATATTTTTAAGATGCGGGTTTGAGAACTTTTTGGCTGTCGGTTTCGATCTTTTTAACTAGCTGGTTGACTTGTTCGGTTGTTTTGACGGGGGCAGGGGGTGCGATCGCAGTTGGCCAATTTGTCTTCAGTTCCGTCATGTTTGCAACAATTGCTTTGTCAATTTCGGGGCTGGTTTTAGCCACTTGCTCGGCTATATCTTTGTACAGCATTTCCGCGTACATGACAAAACCCCGCGAATCTTGATATTCAATAATTGCGGAAATTTTGCCGTTAGCAACTGCCGCACCGTATTCGGAATTAGCTGTATCTAGCAAGCCGTTAATCACTTGCAGCACGAATTTCGGATCTTTTCGCTGCGCTTCGGGAAGGGCGGCAATTGCTCCGTCCACTGCTTTCATTGATGTGTCAAATTCCGCATTAACTTGAGCCGGATCTTTTGCACCTGCTTTAACTAAATCCTGCAATTTAATTAAAGTAGTCTTAAATTCGGGAATTTTACGCTCGTTTAGCTGATCTTCCACATCTGCATAAATTTCTTCGACTGGATGGCCGATGTGCGGTTCTGCTTGGTCGGGTTTGCCTTGATCCAAGAGTTCTTTTGCTACGATAAGATGCCCTTTCATCAAGCCGAGTTTAGTCATGTAGTCTACATCTTTTGGTTCCCCTGTCAGCACCACGTTTTCAATAGTTACCAAGTCTTTGATTTGGTCGAATTGGGCTTGAGTAATGACATTTTTTGAGACTAATTCTTCAACTTTGCCGTAAGGACGGCTGGCTTGAATTTTGTTAGAAAGTGCCGGCACTCCTAACTTGGCTTCGAGTTGATCTAACTCTGAAAGAATGGCAGTATTGATGTTGATGCCGCCTTTGCCGCCGTGATGCCCGCTGTGACCGCTTGTGGATGCGGGACTGGCTGTAGCAGCCGGTGAGGTGGTGCTGTCGGTGTTGCTGGTTGTGGGGGAAGCGCAACCAGCCAGAGCAACGAGGATGGCTGTAGCAGTGACTGTAGGTAATAAACGAAATGTGGATAACATGGCAGTTGCTAATTTTTACGTTCTGTGCATTTGGTTTCGCAAGTTATTAAGAAAAATTCTCAATTATTTGCGAGCTATTCATTCTACCTATTTGCGATCGATCTTGTCAAATAATTTCATACTTTCTTTATTTGAATCGGCGCACCGTGGTAGCAGGATTTGAGTTAAGCGATGACTTCAAATACACCCATGCAGCCTGCTTCGGCGATATCATCTTGATGGGGATGAAACATAAATTTTCCAGCGTAGCCGTAGGTAAATTCTAAAATATGTCTTTCAGCTACTCCCATTGTGATTACATCGGTTCTTTCACCGGGAGTCAAAGTCATTCCTGTGCGATATACGTCAAAAAAGTTGGCGTGCAGGTGAAAAGTCACTGCCGCTTCGTACTCAATCATGTTGAGAACGTAAAGCCGGATTAGCTGATTTCGGTAAATAGGGATCGGGTTGTTCATGTAATAATTGGGCAACCCGTTAAAAGCGTATAGTTCGTTTTTTTTGTCGTCGTTTACATCGTATCCTGCCATGATTAACAAGATTTCATCGGCGGGAGGGCGGGGTTTTGGCGGATCGATGATGAACATTCCATAGAGTCCTTTACCTATATGACGACTTACAGGCTCAATATGGCAGTGATAGAGATGCACTCCGTAGGGATTGGCATCGAATTCATAAATAAATACCGAACCGTGTTTCACTGGTTTAACGCCATCCATTTCGCTCGTATGAACGCCGTGAAAGTGCAGCGAATGAGAATCCCCGGCTTTGTTATAAAAAATGACGCGGATACGATCGCCCTCAGTTGCCCTCAATGTCGGCCCCGGCACGCGATTGTTCACGTTCCAGGTGTTGAAGGTGACGGCGCTGTTAAGTTGGACGATCGAAGTATTAGCTTCCAGGCGAAATTCCCGTACCGTGCGCCCGTTTTCGCGCGTCACCGTGCCGTAATCAAAATCCCGCGCAATTTGCATCGGGTTGATATTGCTGACGGTGAGTGCATCTGCGGGCATGGGCGGTATTCTCGCGACGGATGTCGGTTTGCGAGTCAAGTGTTGAAGTGCGATCGCGCCCCCCGCTACCCCAGCACCAGCTATTCCTAGCTGTAGCAGTTGGCGGCGACTCCAGCGCCCCGGCTTTTTCATGGGGGGACGATCGGATAAATCTGTCATAGTTATTGAAAAATATTATCAAAAATTTGATTGCGTTTGAGTATAAGACATTTCCCGCTTGTTGTCAATTTTTGTCAACAGTCATTTTTTTGTGCGACATTAGAAAACTTCATGCTGATTTCATCTCAGTATGTGATGTTAGATGTTGGGGTAGATGCTGCCGATCGCTAACAATGTATAAAGATTTACCGCTATAAATTAGAGTTATGAGAGTTTTGCTAGTTGAAGATGAGCCCGATTTAGGGAAAGCGATCGAGCGAACCTTAAAGCAGGAAAAATATATAGTTGATTGGGCCCTAGATGGCAGTGAAGCTTGGGAATATTTAGACAGCCAGTGGACGCAATACACCCTCGCTATTTTTGACTGGTTGCTACCAGGATTGTCAGGATTGGAACTGCTGCGGAGATTGCGTGCTAAAGATAGCGCCCTGCCCGTATTGATGCTGACAGCAAAAGACCGAATGGAAGATAAAGTTGCGGGACTAGATGCCGGGGCTGACGATTATTTAGTCAAGCCGTTTGGGATGGCGGAACTGTTAGCAAGATTGCGGGCTTTGCAAAGGCGATCGCCCCAAATTAAACCGCAACAGCTACAAGTAGGAAATCTGGTTTTGGACTGCGGATCTCGAACTGTGCGCCATCTCGATCGAAGTGGCAACAGCCAGATAATTTCTCTGACAAACAAAGAGTTTCAACTGCTAGAATATTTTATGAAACATCCAAACCAAATTATCACCACTGACCAAATTCGGAATCAGCTATGGGAGGCTAGTGCAGATACCTTTAGCAATGTGGTAGCAGCTCAAGTGCGCTTGCTGCGGCGCAAACTTGAGTCGGTGGGCGGCACGAATTTAATTGAAACCGTTCACGGCGTCGGATACCGCATGAGAAATTAAAGTAGGGCGGGAACTCCGGCCCCACCCCTCATCCCCACAAAAAAATTTATTTAATTTTTGTGGAACAGGCCGAAAAGCCTGTTCTTAAGCATTCTACGGGTTCCCAGCCCGAATCTGGGAACCCGTAGAATATAGAAAACTCGATCGGAAAAATGACTGCCATGAAAGATTTAATCCAACAAGAGTTAGAAAAGCTCGATATAGAACAACTCAAACAAGTATTTGAATTTATTGCTTTCCTGAAATTTCGTGCCAAATTAGTTACTATTCCAGCAATCGATGAAACTAACTTAGCTGCACTCTACAGCGAATTTGCCGAAGAAGACCGACAACTTGCGGAACTCGGAATGAGCGAATATGCAGAACTCCTAAAACATGAAAATTAACTGGTTTCCAGGCTCTGCCTGGAAATCCATTTACCGAGGCTCTGCCTCGAAGATACTCCCTGGAAATTGGAGGCAGAGCCTCCGGATCTGCGTTACCAGGCAGAGCCTGGGAACGAGTAAAAACCAGTAAACTTTAATTTTGTGGAACAGGCATCTTGCCTGTTCCTAACACTTATATAAAATATAACTTTATATGAATCAAAATAAACTATTTAACCGAACTAGATCGCAATTAGCGAGTTCCTATGCAGCAGTAATGGGTTTGATTTTAAGCTTGTTGGGATTTGGCGTATATAAGGCGATCGCCCACGCTCACTGGGTAGCTATAGACCGGGAATTAGAATCGGTAGCGGGGACGCTGCACGACAGCCTAGAACTCAAATTGCAGCAGCCCGGACGCTTGGAGCCAATAGTAAACGAACTTTTGCCCAACCTCCGCCTCATTGGAGTTCAAGGCATTAAAGAACAGTTGCCGAGCCGCCATATTTTAAGCGCTATCAACCAAGGCTATTACTATATTCGTTTATTTGATTATTCCGGTAACTTAATTGCTACAGCAGGCGCGTATCCCGAAGAATTACCAGCAGAATTTAACTCCCAATACTGGCAAACACTAACTGACACCAAAGGCAATGTTTATCACCAAATTTCTGTAGCGCTACACACCCAAACACAGCAAGATTGGGGATATTTTCAAGTTGGCAGGAGCCTGCAAGACTTTAATGATTATCTCAGTACAGTGAAATGGGTTTTGAAATTAGGATTGCCTACAGCATTGATTCTGATCGGCTTTTCTAGTTGGTTATTGGCAGGATTAGCCATGAAACCGATTTATTCTTCCTACCGACAAATTCAACAGTTTACAGCGGATGCCGCTCACGAATTGCGGACGCCTTTAGCGGCTTCGCAGGCGACAGTAGAATCAGCGCTGTTGACGCTTCAATTGGATGAAAAAGAGGCGCGGGAAATTTTGCGGACGATCGATCGCCAAAACCGACGACTGACTCAGTTAGTGGCTGATTTGCTGCTGCTGGCTCGCATGGACAATCAAGCGATACGCGATCGCCCTCACTTGTGTTGTTTGAATGACCTTGTTAGCGATTTAGTAGAGGAATTGGCAGCTTTGGCGATCGCCTCAAAGGTAGCGCTAACGTCCGAAGTGCGAGTGCAGCAGCAATTAAATGTTGTCGGCAATTCCGACCAACTTTATCGTTTAGTTGCTAATTTAATTGTTAATGCCATTCAATACACTCCGGCGGGCGGCAAAGTAACAGTTATTTTAGATTGCAGCCACCAGGAGGCGATCGTTCAGGTTCAAGATACCGGTATTGGGATCGCGGCGGCAGATTTAGAGCGAATATTCGATCGATTTTACCGAGTCAACAGCGATCGATCGCGCCATACTGGCGGTTCGGGACTGGGATTGGCGATCGCCCAAACCATTGCCCGGGCACATCGTGGCAGCCTCAGCGCCAGCAGCGAATTGGGGCAGGGCGCTACTTTCCTGCTGCGGTTGCCTTTGTGAGCTACTATGTGAGGGAAACTGACATCTTGCACCACCATCGAGAACAGGCAAGATGCCTGTTCCACAAAGAGTAAATTATCTTGTGGGGTAGGCCGGAAAGCCCGCCCGTCAAAGGCTAATTGAGAATTGTGCAAGATGTGGGGAAAACCGAATCATCTTTTTGTGGTAATCCCTTCGGCAAAACATAGCACGATCGCCGAAAATCATTAAATAGCTATTTCTAAGCAATTAGCAGTCATCAGAGAGAAAAATTATGACAGTTTTAGAACAGGGAACAATCTCAATCCATACCGAAAATATTTTCCCGATTATCAAGAAGTCGCTATACACTGACCACGAAGTCTTCTTGCGGGAACTAATTTCTAACGCCGTCGATGCCATTGCTAAACTCAAAATGGTTTCCCGTTCCGGCGAATACAGCGGTGAGGTGGGCGAACCGCAAATCAACATAGCGATCGACAAAGAAAACAAAACCCTCTCAATTTCCGATAACGGCATCGGCATGACCGCCGATGAGGTAAAAAAATACATCAACCAAGTCGCTTTCTCCAGCGCAGAAGAATTTATTGAAAAATACCAAGGCAACGGCGAAGACGCAATTATCGGTCACTTCGGCCTAGGTTTCTACTCTTCTTTCATGGTGGCAAAGAAAGTAGACATTGATACTCTTTCTTACCAAGAAGGCTCCCAAGCCGTCCACTGGTCTTGCGACGGTTCTCCCGCTTTTGAACTATCAGAATCTTCCCGCACGGAACGCGGCACTACTATTACTCTTACCCTCCAAGATGAAGAACAAGAATATCTAGAACCCAGTCGCATTAAGCAGTTAATCAAAACTTACTGCGATTTCATGCCGGTTCCCATCAAATTTGAGGGTGAGGAACTCAACAAGCACAAAGCAATTTGGCGGGAATCAGCCAGCAATTTGCAAAAAGAAGATTACTTAGAACTGTACCGCCACCTCTACCCGTACCAAGACGAGCCGCTGCTGTGGGTACACCTGAATACAGATTATCCTTTTATTGTCAACGGGATTCTTTACTTTCCAAAACTGCGGCCGGATGTCGATGTTACCCAAGGCAATATTAAGCTATTCTGCAACCAGGTTTTTGTCAGCGACCACTGCGAAGAAATTATCCCGAAATTCTTGATGCCGCTGCGGGGCGTTATTGACAGTACCGACATTCCGCTGAACGTTTCTCGCAGTTCTTTGCAAAGCAATCGCACTGTGCGGAGAATCGCTGATTATATTGCGAAAAAAGTGGGCGATCGCCTGAAAGAACTCTACCGCGACGATCGCAACGAATACATCCGCTGCTGGCAAGATATCGGCACTTTTGTCAAGTTTGGAACTCTCAACGATGACAAGTTCAAAAAGCAAGTCGAAGATATCTTAATCTACCGCAGCACCTACGAACCGACAGCCGAGAAGCCAGAAACTGCAACGCCCGAAGTTCAGGTGCAAACAGAGGACGGAGATTTGTGGCAAGATGTCACTCCGAAGTCGGAAAATTCTAGTTCCACGCAGCCTTACACGACGCTGAAAGAGTATTTGGAACGCAATCAAAAACGCCACGAAAATCGGGTGTTTTATTGTACAGATCCGGCGTCTCAAGCAACTTACGTTGCTATGCACAAAAGCCAAGGGTTAGAAGTGCTGTTTATGGATTCTTTCATCGACACGCACTTTATCAGCTTCTTGGAACGAGAACACTCAGATGTCAAATTCTCGCGGGTTGATTCCGACATCGACGAAACGCTAATTGACAAAGAGAAAGAAGCGGAAATTGTCGATCCGGCGACGAATAAAACTCGCAGCGAACAAGTTAAAGAAATGTTCCAAAAAGCTCTCAACAAGCCGAAAGTGAACATTCGCACAGAAGCTTTGAAGTCTGACTCTGCGGAGGCGACGCCACCTGCGATCGTACTTTTGCCGGAAGCTTTGCGCCGGATGCGCGACATGACGGCGCTGTTGCAGCAGCAAGCGGCCGAATTCCCCGAAGATCACGTTTTGCTGGTGAATACGTCTCACCCGCTAATTCAAAATCTGGCGAGTTTGAGTCAGGGTGCGATTATTCAAGGCGCCGGCGAGTCTCCGTCGGCTGAGTTGGCGAGTATGATTTGTCACCACGTTTACGACTTGGCTTTGATGGCCCAGAAGGGTTTCGATGCTGAAGGGATGAAAGATTTTGTCGAGCGATCGAATCAAGTCTTGACAAAATTGACTGAACGTGCAATGTAATTACCCCCCCAACCCCCCCTTGCTAAGGGGGGGAGCAAGAGTTTATTTCCCTTGCTAAGGGGGGAGCAAGAGTTTATTTCCCTTGCTAAGGGGGGGCAAGAGTTTATTTCTATTGCTGAGCGGGCGATCGGGTGTTTTTTGTCCCCCCCTTAACAAGGGGGGCTAGGGGGGTTCGGCGCTGTTGCTATATAATAAAAGGCTGGACGCAAAAAACGGTAATCTGGAGGGAAGTATGTCACGGAAATGTCAGCTAACGGGGAAGAAGGCGAATAACGGTTTTGCCGTTTCTCACTCGCACCACCGCACTCACAAGTTGCAAGAGGCAAATTTGCAGTGGAAGCGGGTTTGGTGGCCGCAGGAGAAGCGCTGGGTAAGATTGCACCTTTCTACAAAAGCGATTAAAACCTTGCAAAACAAGGGTTTGGAAATCATGGCGAAGGAAGCTGGAATTAACCTGTACAAGCTTTAAAAAACTTGGCTAATTGAGAAAAGGGCGATCGGGCAAATTAACTGGTGCGATCGCCCTTATTTGAGAGAAAAACCTTTACTAGAGCAATTTTCGGCATTTCAGTAGGTGTAGGGTGCGTCAGTCCAGATATTTGACACGAATCGAACAGTTTGTTTCTGACGAACCTTACGATTGATATCAAGTCCGGTAGCATCTATCAATTACCAATAAACTTTTATTGTATCCACTTTCTACATTGTAATAAATAAGTAGTCATCAGGCCTTTGCCTTTAACTTCGATCGCACCGCGGTTTTCAAAAAAATATTTTTCTCGCAATTGCTGATAAGTTGTCTCTGTTACCTGAATACTCCCTGGCTTGCCGTGAGATTCCATGCGGGAAGCGGTGTTAACGGTGTCTCCCCATAAATCGTAAATAAATTTTTTAATTCCAATAACTCCGGCAACAACCGGGCCAGTGTTGATGCCGATTCTGATGGTGAAATCCTGATTGTGGATATTGCTGAAGTCAGTAATAGCCTGCTGCATATCGAGGGCCATTTCTGCGATCGCCTCTGCATGATCCTCGCGAGGAATTGGCAGCCCTCCTACTACCATGTAAGCGTCGCCAATCGTCTTAATTTTTTCCAAACCGTGCCTTTCTGCTAGGTTGTCAAATGTCGAAAAGATGTCATTCAGCAAGGCTACTAATTGCGTTGGAGAAACTCGCGAGCTCAATTGAGTAAAGCCTACTATGTCGGCAAACAAGACAGTAACGTCAGCAAAAGTATCTGCGATCGTACTGTCTCCCCGCTTCAACCGATTTGCTATTTCTTCCGGCAAAATATTCAACAACAAGCGTTCAGATTGTTCCTGTTGAACTTGCAGCGCATTTAAAGTATCATTCAGAGCATTAGTTCGTTCTTTAACTCGAAATTCTAACTCTTCATTCAGCTTGTAAAGATCCATTTCAGCCCGCCTGCGATCTGTGATATCCGTACCGATTGCCAGCATTCCCGCGAACTTTCCTTCCGCGTCAAACAGCGGTTTATTTGCCCACGATACCCAAACTCGCTCCCCGCTGCGTCGGATATTTTCATTTTCATTTCGCGTGTATTGTTCGGGGTTTTGCAAAATATCTCTCAACTTTGCTGCCAAGTCATTTCCTGTTGTATCTGTCTGGGGAATAATTGTTCCCACTGCGTGTTTGCCAATTATCTCTTTTTCGTCGAAACCGAAAAAATTCTGTGCAAATTCGTTAAAAAAAGTAATATTTCCTTCCGTATCTAGTTTTAAAATAATGCTGTTAGCATTTTCCACTAATTCCCGATACTTAATTTCGCTTTGCCGCAGGGAATCCTCTGCTGATGCGCGTTCGGCTACCGTTGCTGCCAATAACAGCGAAGTAATTACAATTACGCTCATAAAAGCCTGTAAAAATAAGATTGCCTGATTGATATTTTCCGCTTTGGCAATAAAGGGGCCGCCTCCCTGAGAACCGCCCCAAATGGCGATACTCGATACAACGAAAGATGCTAAAACAGCACCGCTCTGGCCGAATTGAATGGTTGCCCAAATTACTAAGGGAAATGGCAAGTATTCTAGGGGATAACCGGAGAGATTACCTTCACTTTTTGAGTTGTATACTAGCCAACTGACTGTTACTAATAAGAGCAGGCATATTCCGGCACCGATGCGATTTATTATTTTTTGATGACCTGTAGTTTGTGAATGGTTTGGTGCTTGTTTTTGGTTGTATATAATCAACACCAGGGGAGTAAAAATTAAAACTCCTAATGTATCTCCGAGATACCAATTCCATCGAATTTGCCAATATTCGCTCCAGTCAACTAAACCAGTTACACAGAGGCGCAGCGTGCCGAGAGTGCAGTTGATTTGAGTGGCAACTACAGCACCGCAAAAAATTAAATTGACTACATCGATCAGCCGATCGAGTGAGGGGCGAAACTTTAGCTGTTGCAGCAAAGTAAAGGCGCATAAAGCTTGTAAACAAGCGCAAAAGGCACTAATTGCTGCAAGTGTTAAAGATACCTGAAGGTTAATAGTCTCGTAAAAAAACACGCCTAAAGCTATTCCGGGCCAAATGCGGCGACCAAATAATAAAATTGCAGCTTGTGCAATTCCTGCGGGCGGCCAGACGCAGGTAGCTAATTTATTTACGCCTGGGATTGAAACTGCTATTTTTGCTCCCAAAGCGTAAACAAAAGCAATGGCAGCTACTTTTGCTAAGTATTGCCAATTTCGAGATTGAACAAATCGCAGAAACTGATTTTTGTTGTGGTTCATACTGAGTGTTAGATTTTTAACTAACTATAACAACCGCCCCGGAATATTAGGAAATTTTTAATTGCTTAAATTTGAGTTATTAGATTGCTGATTTTTTGTATAATTTTCCTTATGCTATAACTTGCTGCCTGTAATAAAATAAGTGTTCATCTCGCCTTTGCCTTTGACTTCAATTGTGCCGCGACTTTGCAATCAATACTTGTCTTGCAATCGTTCATAAGTGGCCGACGTGACTTGAATGCACCCCGGCTTGCCGTGAGATTCCTTGCGGGAAGCAGTGTTAACGGTGTCTCCCCACAAATCGTAAATAAATTTTTTGATGCCAATGACTCCGGCGACAACTGGGCCGCTGTTGATGCCGATTCTGATGCTGAAATCTTGATTGTGGGTATGGCTGAAGTCAATAATTGCTGGCTGCATATCCAGGCCATTTGGGCGATCGCCTCTGCATGGAATCGAAGAAACTGATTTAGCTTCTGATTCATATCGAGTTTTAAGTTTTAGGGAATTTCATATTTCACATGGGAGCATCTCATATTTCTAAAAACACTTCTTCTAGCTCCTTCCTTCTGACTTTTTTCTCCTACCTCCTGCCTCCTGCATCAAAACTTCAATTTCTAACTGGGGGCTTTCATTTAAATGCTCCCATTTCACATTTTGTCTTTCCAGTTCACAGCAGAAGAAAGAAGGAAGGAAGGAAGAGGGAAGAAGGAATAAGCAAGGTAATGTAGGGCGATGCACACCGCACCTTACCCTATACGTAGGGCGCTAATGTAGGGCGATGCACACAGCAATTTACCAATTTAAAAGGCTTAGTTGATGGCGGCTTCAATCCACTGTTTTAAAGTAGAATTTACTTCATCAATGAGAATTTCCTGGGATTTGTGAGTTGCTCTTTCCACGACTTCAACTTTGCCTGCTTTCAGCGAACGACCCGGAACAATGCGATAGGGAATGCCGATTAAATCGGCATCCTTGAATTTAACTCCGGCTCGTTCGTCGCGGTCATCTAGCAAGGTTTCAATCCCAGATTGGTTGAGTTCTGCGTAGAGTTTTTCGGCGACTTCTACTTGTTGGGTGTCGGAAATATTGGGGATGCTAATGATGGCGTGATACGGGGCGATCGCCACCGGCCAAATTATCCCGTCTTTGTCGTAGGATTGTTCTACGGCCGATTGAGCTAGCCGCGACACGCCGACGCCGTAGCAGCCCATCACAAAGGGCATTTCTTCGCCTTGTTCGCTGGTGTAGGTGGCGCCCATTGCTTGGGAGTATTTGGTTCCTAATTGGAAGATGTGGCCGACTTCGATGCCTCTGGCGCTTTGCAAGGTTTGTTCGGGGTTGTGCACTGCCCGATCGCCCTTTTTGGCTGTTCTGACACCCACAACCAATGCTGGCAGGGGAAATTCTTTATCCCAATTAGCCCCGACAACGTGGTATCCTGATTCGTTTGAACCGGTGACAAAGTTTGTCAGGTCAACTGCAGTGCGATCGACCAAACGCAAAAACTTAGAGTTTACCTCCTTACCCCCAGCGATATAATCATCAGCAAGATCCGGAGCCATATAACCGAGAGGTAAAGATTTAGCAGCCCATTTCCGCTGAGCTTCCGCATCGGGAACAGTCAAAAATAAAACAGTTTTAGCTTGATAATTGCCCGCTAACTTCGTCAACTCATTCAGCAACTTTACCTGATTCACATCTTGGTCGCCGCGAATGCTTACCAATACCAAAACAGTCATGCCATTGTCGTAAACAGCTTGGTAAAGCACATTTTTGACAACTTGAGTCGGTGAACATTTCAAAAATTTGCAAAGTTTATCAATTGTTTCAGTTCCCGGCGTTTCGCGCTTTTCAAAAGTTGCAAAGGGCGACGGTTCCACATCGGCAGGCATCGAGACAGCCTTTTCCACATTAGCTGCATACTGACCATCTTCAGTATAAAGAACTTCATCTTCTCCCGCTTCAGCCAACACCATAAACTCTTGAGAACCAGAGCCGCCAATTGCTCCCGAATCAGCATCTACTGCTCGGAATTGCAAGCCCGATCGGCGCAGCATATTGCTGTAAGCTTGAGCCATATCCTGATAAGTTTTTTTCAAACTTTCTTCGTTAGTGTGGAAAGAATAGCCATCTTTCATAATAAATTCGCGACCGCGCATCAACCCAAAACGCGGGCGAATTTCATCCCTAAACTTAGTTTGAATTTGATAAAGATGTAAAGGCAATTGCCGATAGGAACGAATCATATCTTTAGCAATTGTAGTAATTACTTCTTCGTGAGTTGGCCCCAGTCCCAATTCTCGCTGCTGCCTGTCTGTCATGGAAAACATAATACCTTCCGCTTGAGTATAGGTATCCCAGCGGCCGGATTCCCGCCACAAATCTGCCGGTTGCAATTGCGGGAGGAGGCATTCTTGAGCGCCAGTAGCGTCCATTTCTTCGCGCACAATTTGAGATACTTTTTTGAGAACTCGCCACATTAAAGGTAGATAAGCGTAAAGGCCACTACCGATGCGCCGGATGTATCCGGCACGGAGTAATAGTTTGTGGCTGGGAATTTCTGCTTCTGCTGGATCTTCGCGCAGGGTGACAAAAAGCATTTGAGAGAGTCGCATAGCTGATTTCCTTAAAATACCGGATGATTGTAATCTCTGATTAACTTCTGATATTATCAGACGTGAGCCGGATTTGATTAAACCTATGAATAAAATTTGGGAAAATTATCAAAAAGGGATGACAGCATTTGATAATTGTCACTCTCCTACTGTGCAATCTCAGTGGCTTGCCTTAAAAGATGAAATAGGAGAATTTGTTCGAGAACCTAATTTAAGCGAAATTTGGGATATTGTTCATGCTGCTGGTAGATTGCTTTACAAACTCATCGGAATTCCCTTATATTTACTGGCCTATCCTACTGTTCGCAAACACAGTCAACGTTTCGAGGAGTACGGCTGTATTCGCAGCATTCGCAATTGTGAGGGTAAATGCTGCGGCAAAAATTCGTAGGGTTCGCTGCGGCGCACCTGATATCATGTTTGTTGAATAACCCGCAATTAGATTCTAATTACCGGATTCAAAAAAAAATGCAACTTTAGGCAAGCGCCAAACCCAGATCCAGTAACTAATTTTCAATCTCAAATCTCAAATTTCAAATCGCATGACCAGATTTATTCACGATCAATTTGCCAAACAGTATCTGAAAGAACTATTAACCCCTCTCGGTAATGTAGAAACCAGCCGGGATGTTGCTGGAGAAGTGAGGCAGGTTGACGTTTTATTTGCCCCGAAACCGGAACCGGAAGTCGAACCAACAGCCCTCGGCATTCTGGGTCAAATAGCAGCACAACCCGCTGTATTTGAACCCTTCCGCAGTCCAGTCCAAATCGGAGAAATTCGCAGTTGTCTGGGCAAACTATTCGATATCCACGGCGAATTTGAACGCGCCGCAGCTAGAGAAAATACCCGGATTGCAGAGGCAGACTTGCCCCAACTCTGGATACTGTCGCCGACTGTTTCCGATACGATGCTAGCTGGATTTCGAGCCCTTCCAGAACCGGAAAATTGGGTAAATGGAGTTTATTTTCTGGGCCCATCTCTGAAAGCAGCGATTATTGCCATTCACCAACTGCCCCGCACTCCTGAAACCCTGTGGCTGAGAGTTTTAGGGAAGGGAAACGTGCAGAAGCAAGCTATTGCCGAATTGAGAGAATTACCCTCAGATAATGTGTTTCGGTTGAATGCGTTAGAATTGTTGTACAACTTGCGAACGATATTAGAAGTACGTCAAGACATAGATCGAGAAGATCGGGAGTTAATTATGGAACTGTCACCCCTCTACTTGCAACGGTTGGAAGATGCAACTCAGCGAGGTATGCAGCAAGGTATTCAGCAAGGTATGCAGCAAGCTATGCAGCGCGCTCAACGCCTGATAGTTGAGAGTATGCTACAAGTAAAATTTGGCGAGATTGATGAAGAATTAACCCAAATAATCGAGCCTTTGATTGAGCTAGAACCCCTCGATCGCACGCGACTAATTAGGCAGCTCGATCGCTCTGAATTGCTAGCTCATTTTGATGCGTCGAAAAACCAACCCGAATCCTAACTCAGCAGCGTACTCTACAATCGGTAGGGTGCGCTCAATATCACTTTACTATTTATTATATATCGAGAAAATCTGGAGTTAATTATGGAACTGTCACCGCTCTATTTACAACGGCTTGAAGAAGCAACTCGGCGAGGTATCGAGCAAGGTATTCAGCAAAGTATCGAGCAAGGTATTCAGCAAGGTAAACGCCAGAATGTTGAGAGTATATTACAAGTAAGATTTGGCGAAATTGATGAAGAATTAGCCCAAATAATTGAGCCTTTGATTCAACTAGAATTTCTTGAAATCGCGCGACTGAGTATGGATCTCGAACGCCGGGAATTACTAGCTCGTTTTGACCCTAACAATCAAACAGAATCCTAACTCGGTAGCGTACTCTACGATATGTAGGGTGCGCCGAAAATTACTTTACTACTATTGATAATGGGTGGCAGCCCCCGCATCAAACTTGCCACTTTGATGCGAACTCTGCTGCTACTAATCCCTTGAAAACTAATTTCTGACTTTAGACGGATTTATTTTTTAGCTTCCAGAGCCATAATAAGCAGTAAGGATGAGATCACTAGATAACTGATTAACCGCTCATCCCAATTTCACTAATAAGGGCTTCAGTAAGATAAATCCGAACCCAAATAAAACATCATCTAAAGATTACAAAGATCCCTCAAAAAAAGTTGGGGGTCGTTTTAGATGTGCCGAGTTAGGCATAAAAACTTAGGAGGTAAATTATGTTTGAAAGCGAGTTATTAATTTCGCTGTACAGTCCCAAATTCAATATGGCCCAAATGCCAGTAGAAATGCCAGTAGAAATAGATGTGCCATTTGAGCACCCCGATATCGGAGGGCTGATGTTTTTAAGCCCTCAGTTTTTCGTGGCATTAATCGCCGGAGTCATCATGGCTTTCGGCTTCCAATTCCTGTTAACCAATTTCTCGATTGCCGCCAAAATCTCAAATTGGGACGAGGCTTTACCCGACGATGACGATGATGATGAGTCCGAAACTTTAGGCAAGAAAGTTCGGAAAATCGAAGGTTTAGTCGGGGGTTGGATTTTAGTCACAGTTAACCTGGCTTTATTTTTGGCTTGTTTTCTGGCAGTAAAACTAACTTCAATTGCCTCGGTAGACGGAGCGGCAATTATTGGTGTGGTCATTTGGTCGGCGTACTTTTTAACGCTGGTGTGGCTCGGTTCTAGCGCCGTCGGTTCCATGATGGGTTCCTTGATAAAAACTGCTTTTTCAGGCGTTCAAGGCGTGATGGGTAGTGCTGGTGCTGCGATCGGCGGCAAGATGGCTAGCGACCAAATGGTCAATACTGTAGAGGCATCTGTTGCCGCTGTCCGCCGCGAATTGAGTTCGGCGGTAGACCCGGATAGCATTCGCGAAACGCTGCAAGATTATGTGGGTTCTTTGCAGTTACCGAAACTAGATGTTAAGGAAATTCGCGGTCAATTTGAAAAGTTGCTGGGCGATGCAGATATCAAATCTCTTGCGGGAAGCGACGTTCTGAAGAATGTTAACCGCCAGACTTTTGTGGATTTAGTTAAGAGTCGCACAGACTTTACTCAAGAGGAAATAACTCAAATTGCTGACCAGCTAGAAGGCGTTTGGAAGCAAACTTTCGGCAAGCAGCAAGAGCAGAAAGACCCGAATTTAGAGTTGGTTGATTTTCTTAAGTTTGCGGCTCCAGATTTGCTGAAGTCTGACGAACTCAACGCCAAGCTGTCTCAAATTCTAGAAAGTAGGGAAAACAAATCGGAATCCAGCAGCGGCATGAAGCGAGCGATGCAGTTGGGTGTGGAAGCTCTTGTGGGCACTGTTTTGTCGCGGACGGATTTGTCTGATTTGGATGTTGAAAAAATCTCCGGTCAGTTGCAACAACTGACAGAAAAAGGTACTCAAAAAGCTAAATCTTTGGCTTCTCAGGTGGGCGACAAAGTGCCTGCGCTGCCTTTCAATACAGCTAAGGCTGATGTGGAAAACTACTTGCTGAATACCCAGCCTTGGCATCTCAACCGGGAGACAATCAAGCAGGAATTTAGGGATGTGATTTACGACCCGGAAGCTTCTCCGGGGGCAGTTTTGCGCCAGTTAGAGCTGTTTAATCCAGATTATTTTGTAGGGATTCTGGGCCGCCGCGAGGGGTTTGCTCCTGAACAGGTGACGGAAATTGCCGAACAGCTTGAAGGTGTCCGCCAAGAAGTGTTGGAAATTGTGCGAGATGCTGCTGGTGAAGAACAGTCTCAAGATTTGCGGAGCCGGATTGAGAATTATTTGCGATCGACCGGCAAGGAGGAATTGAATCCTGAAGGTATCGAGCGGGATTTCCAAGCGCTTTTGGAAGACCGGGATGCTGGTTTTGAGGCTTTGCGCGATCGCCTGTCGCAGTTTAACCGCGATACTTTGGTGCAGTTGCTGGGTCAGCGGGAAGATTTCAGTCCAGAGGAAGCCGATCGGTTAATCGGGCAGCTCGAAAGTTCGCGCGATCGCGTAATTTCAAGAGCTCAAGAATTGCAAGAGCAAGCGAAATCGAAAGCCCAAGAATTGCGGCAAAAGGTAGAAGAGTATCTCCGCAATACTAATAAGGAAGAGCTCAATCCTGAAGCGATCGAGGGCGAGTTTCAAACGCTGTTAAGCGACCCGGAAGCCGGATTTAAAGCGCTGAGAGAACGCTTGTCTCAATTCGACCGCGATACGCTGGTGCAGTTGCTGTCACAGCGCCAAGACCTCAGCGAAGAACAGATAAATCAGGCGATCGACCGGATTGAATCTGTGCGCGACAACATTATCCACGCGCCGCAAATAGTGGCAGATAGAGCTAAGCAACAGTACGAGGAAGTTACTGCAAAAATTGGCGAGTACCTGCGGAATACAAACCTGGAAGAACTCGATCCAGAAGGTATCAGTCGGGATTTGACCAAATTGTTTGAAAATCCGAAAGAGGGTACTTTGGCACTTCGGGACAGACTTTCTCAGGTCGATCGCGAAACTTTAGTCAAGTTGCTGTCGCAGCGGGAAGATTTGAGCGAAGAACAGATCGATCGGACGATCGATCGCGTGCAAGATTCGATTCGCAGCATCGTAAAATCGCCCCGCCGCTTGGCATCTCGCGCTCAAAAAACTGTACGAGATTTCCAAGGAAGTTTGGAAAATTACTTGCGGAATACGGACAAGGAAGAACTCAGTCCTGAAGGCATCAAACGCGATTTGCAGTTGCTGTTTAACGAACCGGGAGCGGGAATCCAAAGTTTGGGCGATCGCCTGAAGCATTTTGACCGATCGACTCTGGTAGCATTGCTGTCGCAGCGGGAAGACATCTCGTTCGAGGAAGCCAACAGAATTGCCGACCAAATTGAATCTGTCGGCAACCAAATTGTCGAACAAGTTCAAATGGTTCAGGACAAGTTCCAGTCAGCAATGGATGGTATTTTCGGGAAAATCCGGGATTACCTCAATTCGCTCGATCGACCAGAACTCAACTACGAGGGAATCAAGCGGGACTTGCGTAAAGTGTTTGACGACCCGCAGGCCGGATTTGACGCGATTAAAGAGCGTTTAGGTGAGTTCGATCGCGGTACTTTAGTTGCCCTGCTGAGTTCTCGTTCCGATATTTCCGAGACTGACGCTCACCGAATTGTTGACCAAATGGAAGGAGCCAGGGACAGCGTTTTATTGCGCTCGGAACGCCTGCAATCTGAAGCCAAAAAACGCATCAAACAGCTCAAAAACAAGGCCAAGCAGCAAGCAGAAGATGCGCGCGAAGCGGCAGCCGCCGCAGCTTGGTGGCTGTTCGGTACGGCTCTGACTTCTGTGGTTGTTTCGGCTTTGGCTGGAGCAATAGCAGTCGGCGGGATTTCGGGTTTGTTTAGCTAGATTTTCAACGAGTTTCAATTAACTTTCTCCTGATTCAAGGCTGGCTTTTTGCCAGCCTATTTTCTTTGAGTGAAACGTTGCACAATTTGAGGATGATTCTTGTGGGGTAGCCGTCCCGCCTGCCCGGAAAATACACCGGACGGGCGGGACGCCCATCCCACAAC
>NZ_JAUBRP010000002.1:30688-139670 GCF_036701935.1 Microcoleus sp. M2_D5
ATAAAATACACCGGACGGGCGGGACGCCCATCCCACAACATAAAATACACCGGACGGGCGGGACGCCCATCCCACAACATAAAATACACCGGACGGGCGGGACGCCCATCCCACAAAACAATCAAAATCATCCCACAATTATGC
Source organism: Microcoleus sp. M2_D5 (assembly GCF_036701935.1). Classification (NCBI taxonomy): domain Bacteria; kingdom Bacillati; phylum Cyanobacteriota; class Cyanophyceae; order Oscillatoriales; family Microcoleaceae; genus Microcoleus; species Microcoleus sp. M2_D5. The sequence continues at coordinate 30,833 of NZ_JAUBRP010000002.1, forward strand.
AACACCGTTTTTTTGAGGTGGGATTACCGATCGCCGAGAAAACTAGGAGGAAATACTTTAGATAAATCGAGGGACAAATCCTCAAAATTAGGGATGGCAACTGTCTCGTTAGGCAGAAAAATTCTCTTGACGCGATAACCAAATTTGCCTTGCGAATTCTGATAAGGTTCGCTGTAACATTCCAAACAAGTTTCTAATAAATTAAATATCCAATAATCAGAGATACCCGCTTCAGCATAAAGGGGCAACTTGACTTGTTTGTCGTAATTCAAAGAAGAATCCGCAATCTCAATCAGTAACAATATATCCGCTGTTGTGGGGTGAGAGGATAAATAGTCATCAGGGCGATTTTGGACGATCGCGCGATCGGGTTCTGGTTCGCTGTCATCAGGCAGAATAATCGGTTGTTGTCCTCGCAGTGTCGCCCGTTCTCCCAGCAGCTTAAATAACTCGCGTTCCAAGCGTGTCTCGCAAACAGAATCAGCCGTACTTTTAGCAGCTATGTTTACAAGTTGTCCCTCGATCAACTCAACTCGATCGTCCTCACCAAAGAACCCCAGTTCTGTGAGGCGGTGATATTCCGCTATGGTGAAGCGTTTTGCAGTTGCGATCGACATAACAGCCACCTCAATACAGGTATGTTGCGATTATACGCGATCGGCGATCGGCTAAACAATGTCAATCATGAGTTCCGCTAACAACAATATTGTCAAATTTTCCTCATCCTTTGGTTGCATTTTTTCCCAATTTTGGTGAATTTACTTGCCGAACTTATGTCCGGGATCATCTCTGTCTTAAGCAAGATTCTAGCATCACTATTTATTAGATACTTTAACTTAAGTAGCAAACAAAAGTTTTCTCACAGATAAGAAAACTGAGCAATACATATTATTTTGGAGGCTTGAATGACTTTTACTACCAGTGCTTACGACCAAGGAAAAGCAGATATTAAGACGTTGAGTGTAGACGACCAATTAGGTTTGCTGTGGTTTGTTTACACCGAAATGGGCAAGTCAATAACGCCAGCGGCTCCCGGTGCTTCCGGTTCGGAAATCGCTCAGGGTTTGTTCGAGCAAGTCAAGCCTCTGCCCCACCAAGAACAACTACAAGTAATGCGGGACATTGCCTCAAAAGCAAATACTGAAATCAGCCGGATGTACGGCTCGATGAGTCCTGAAACCAAGCTGGCTTTTTGGTATTTCCTAGCGGTAGGAATGGACGAAGGAACTATTATTCCCGTGCCTCCAGACTATCAACTTCCCGACGCAGGAAAAGCTTTATTAGGAAAGATTGAGGGGATGGATTTCCAGCAGCAAATTGATTTCCTTCGCGGTACAATTTTAGAAATGGGTGCTGAAGCCGCTCCGGGGGCTGGCATTTAAAAATAGGACTTACGAAAAACAACCCGGTTTCTCGGAGAATATTGGGTGTGCTAAGGACGCATTTTTTAGGAAGAAAGCCGGCTTTTAGCCGTTTGATACGTAAGTCCTCAAAAAGATTAGTAAGGAATGAGAATTAAATAACTTACAATGCGTGATGGTTCTTGTGGGATGGGCACTCTTAGCCCGTCCAGAAAGGGCGGGCTAAGAGTGCCCAACTCCTACTTCCCACTTTCAAGAGTGTAAATTATTTAATTCGCCATCCTAAGTAGCTCAAACTAATACGCCGCGCCAGAAACCCGGTTCAAGAAACCGCGTTTCTGGCTGTTCTGTTTTTTTAGCTTTACGGCGACTATCCGCACTTTACAGCTAATAACTGAATTCAACGGATTTATTTCCTACAACTTCCGGCGCAGCGACTGTTAAACGCATATTTTCGCAGGCAACTGTTAGCAAGGGCTGACCCAAGTTAAAACTGGCAAAAGGGCTTTCTTCTGGCACATCTAACTCGCCTCTAATCAAGCCGATTTTAGAACCAAATTCTCCTTTAAATAACAGCAAATTGCTGCTGTCAGCGCTGAAAACATTTCCGCTAAAAGGCACCGGGAAGGCTAAAGTTTGCTGGCTGTAATTGAGGCTGCACAGTTGACGGTTTCCTTGGCTAACTGTGACGCGGTAGCCTAGGGGTGCTGCCTTTACCGAATCGCTACCTTCCCAACTAAATTGAGCTAATTCTTTAGGAAGTCCCCAAATTTCGCGCCCGCCAGCTACCGAGTTAGGATTGTCTACGTAGATGTGGGAAATCCAAGCGCCCCATTTTCCTGCATAATTGGCGATCGCACTAACTACAATTAACTCATTGTACTCCATCACCGAACCCAACCCGTAGGACGATATATAAATGCCAGCTAGGGTTTTTCCGGGCAATACAGAGACAATTTCTAAGTCAGAGGGAACCAAGGGGCGCACTCGTGCCACATCTACCAATTGTAAAGTCCCAACAGCATAACCTTGCAGATTCCAAGGTGCAGATGGATATACCATTTTCAGTGATTAAATTTATGATATTTTATATTTATTTTAGCTTGGGGCTTCAAAAAGCCACAATTTTTGGTATTTCTTCACAAGTTGTTATGAGTTTACTTTATTTAAACAAATTAATATGTGACGGTAAATTAGATGAATAGTTGACTTGGGTTATCTGTTGTATGGGGGCGGGTTTAGTAATATTGTTAGTAGGAATTAGATATTTTTCGTAAAACCCGCCCCTACAGATATTATCAGCGTTTATCCGCGTTCATCTGCGGTTAAAAACCTCCAAGTCTACTTACTAGCATAACCCGTACTCACCAAAAACTCCCGCAACTTCCCAAAGTATTGAGTGCGATCGCGCCCTTGATAAACCCTCTCCAACAATTGCCAACCTTCCGCCTCCTGGCCCATGACATACTTGTTCGCCATGAAGGCAGCCAACACCCCTCTTACCTCCCCACCTTCACTCAGACGCTTGTTAGATTCCAGCCAAAGCTCAGCAGAATTCGTGTATATTTCCACCGGATACTGTTTGCTAACATCTTGCATTTTACCTTGGCGGTACTGCCAAATTTGCAGCGGAAAGCGAGAATCAGCGTAATTTGTAAAAGCCTCGGAAAATCTGCCGTCTTGACTCTTAAACTCTGGGACATCATTTTTGCCCAAATCGACAATTTCGTAACTCACATTGCCCCAGAAATGCTTGATATGACTGTATTTGTTAGCGCCGGAATCGTAGCGGTAAATAAACGAATAATTGCAGCAGCGGACACCGCTTTTGATTGACACTAAATCTGCCAGCACTTCCGGTTCCTTGTCGCCGTCCAAATCACGGATTCGCAGCGATAAAAAACGTCCTTCTGATATTTCTTCGCTGGCTATTTTGTCGGGATTATCTACTATAGAGCGAGTCGGAATCAGCACTGGTTCTTCTAATAAAGTTTTACCGTTGCGGATAATTTTGATGCGGAGATTTTTAGCATTTTCTGCTTCTTTTACGAAAGAAACTTCCGCCCGAACTTTCCCCGCTTCCGAGGTTTCTGTTGTTCGAGGCGGGCCGATATTCGCCGGAACTTGGGCGATATATTCCGAAGGAATTAAGGCAGTTTGGCCGGGTTTGGCGATCGCCTGACAGAAAAAACTTGCTACTTCGGCGCGAGTAGCATTCCGAGTAGGTTCTAGCTGTTTAACAGCCGGATAATTGACTACAAGTTGTTTTTCAGTGGCGGCGGCGATCGCACTTCTGGCCAGTTCGGGAATGTCCCGCGCATCTTCAAAAGTCGCATCCAAAATCTCAGCCGCCGGCCCTGCGGGTGTATATTTCAAGCCGCTGGTTAAAGCTACCAAAACCTGCCAGCGGGTAACATTCAATGTCGGGTTAAAAATACTGCCGCTGTAACCGGACATAAAACCCGTCTGATAAGCTTCTCGAATTGCTTGAAAACCCCAGTAATTTGTGGGAATATCTGCAAAGTTGATCGGAGATCGGACGGTTTTGGCATCTGGAAAAGCCATGCGAACCATCGCCGCAAACTCAGCGCGGCTGACGGGGCGATTCGGGCGAAAAGTGCCGTCTTCGTAGTAGCCACTGATAATTTTTTTCTCTGCTAACTCCTCAATGCAAGCTTGCGCCCAATGGTTGTTAACATCCGTAAATTTGGCTTGAGCAAATGCCGGTGCTACATTCATGGCGGGAAACACTAAATTCCCGATGATTATCCCCAGGGCTACCAGTAAACCGATGATAGCTTGCCATCTGTGCGATCGAATCATAGAACAGACTCCTCTACTTGCTTTCTTTGCGACCGAAATTTTCGTAAGTTTTAGATCGTATCAGGTATGTTTGCCAGATTTAAGACTTACTTAGAATCTAAAGTCATCTCCATTGTAAATTTACTGATCATTGTTAATTCATCAGGAAGCCCTGGAACTTTTAAACTCATTTCGCTATTTGAATTCACAGAAACAGCAGAGCGAACAGGCATTAATTTATCCAACCGGATTGTGGATTCTCCCCGACCCTGAGAAGCCAAGGAGTTGAGATTTACACTAGAGCCAGCAGGAAATAGGGGGGAGTTCAAAGTTTGGGGTTTTGCTTGCTGTTCTAAACTTGCATTCACAATCGCAACGTTATCTTGAAAACTCATCAATTCATAGGTGGCAATATTATTGAGATTAATTCCGTTAGAGTTCAGCGAAGAAGAAAGACGCCACTTTGCTCCTCGGCCAACTGCTTCGGTCGGCAGTGGCGCAGAAAGTTGGTCTATAGATTGAGACATTTGTTGAACCATTTGCTTAAAGCTATTATCAGATCCGGGTGGCAAAATAAAGTTACCTCCTTTATTAAAACCGCGACTGTCCATGATTAAAGAGCCTTTCAATCCCACCATTTTTTTGATTGTGGAACGCATACTTTCGAGCGCAGTTGGATTGTCAACCGTATCACTCATGATATCTGCGTTAGTGTAAGAAAACTGATAGTGAATATCGCCGTTATCATCAATCTTGGTGGCTTCTGTTTCGATTGTGATTACCGATGTCGGAATTTTAACTCCACGCAAAGGCTCACCTCTTGTGGACATTTCCATGCCCATTTTCATGGTCATTAGCGTTATTTCTTTGACATTCAGAGTCGGTTTCAAACGCATTTGCTGTCTCGGTTCAGAACCCGGATTGAGCAGTTCTATTTGAGTGGGTTGCGATCTGACAAAAGGTACGGATATGTCCCCAGCAGGCTGCTGCTGCACTACAAGTGGAGTTTCGGCGCTGACGGAAGCAGGAGAAAGCTCGATCGCCCATCCGGCACTTACGAAACAAAGAGATGCAATAAACTGTCTTTTTTTCATTAACTTAATTTCCTGTTATTTGAATGTTTGCCTGTTCCCACAGGCGATCGACTGTCACGAATTTGTAACCTTTATACAAAAGCAATGGAATTATTTGATCCGCAGAAGCTGCCACATCTTCACCGCCGCAATAGCCATCGTGCAGTACAATAATTGATCCGTTTTCCGTTTGCTGCACGATGCGACTAATAACTTTCCTCACCCCCGGCCGCACCCAATCTTCCGGGACAACACTCCACATTACAGGGCGATATTCCCACTGTTGCAATAACTCTAATGTTCGCGGCGTAAAAATGCCGTTAGGCGGCCGCACGTCCAAGATTAATTTTGGGTCTAAATCGCAAGCTTTGGCAATTGCTTTCTGCGTGTCTTCTAAACTTTGTTTGAGTTCGTGGGTTTTTAGTTTGGGAAACGATATATGCTGATAGCCGTGGAGACCGATCCAGTGTCCGCGATCGCACACTTCTTTAGCCGTTTCTGGATGCCTGTCCACGCAAAAACCGAGCCAGAAAAAACTCGCTTTGATGCCGTATTTATCTAAAACTTTTAACAGTTGAGGTGTGTGCAGACGGTGCGGCCCGTCGTCAAATGTCAGGGCAATCTCTCGGCTGTTGATATCTCCCGTCCACAGACATTTCGGGAAAGCCGATTTGAGAATGGGGTGAACCACAGGAAACAGGGGTGCTAATGGCATTGGTTAATGTTGCGAAAGTGCGATCGGGTAGAAATGAAGCAGCGTTACAATAGAGTAAAGTTAACTCAATCTAGGTAAATATGACAACTACCGTTCATATTGCAACGCTAATTGTCAGCACGCCGGGAACTTGCCGTGCCCCCCTCATCGCCAAAGCCCGAATTACCGTAGAAAATATTGCTATTGATTTTAATGCTGGGCTGACTCCAGAACAAATCATTGATGAAAAACCGCACTTGACTTTAGCACAAATTCATGGTTCAGAAGCCTACTATTATGCGAATCAAGACAAAATAGACGGGGATATAGCTGCAGAAAACGCTGAGTGGGAGCGCGGGGAATCTGAATATACGATCAAACTTAAGTCGTTACAATAATAGAATTTGATAGAAAGAGTTAGGAGCTTATATTAAAGCTGAATAACTGTTATGAATAGATGAGCTATCCCCACTTAAAAAGTGCTTAAGTCTTTTGATAGATTATCAAACTATCTGCGATAAATTGACCTCTATCTGAAGATCGATGCGATCGCCCTACAGCGTCCTCCTATACTGAAAACCAGCATAACTAATCGAGAAACGATCGAGGAGGAACAATGACCGAGGAATATTTAGCCGAACGCACAGTTTCAGCCGTATTTAAGGAAGAAGAACAATTAGACGGTGTAATTCGGCGGTTGCTCGATCGCGGAGTTTCCCGCGACCACATCTCAGTAATGGGCAAAAACTTTCAGTCTAAAACTAAAATTGCCGGCTTTCTTACTAAAAAAGATGTAATTTTAGGCGGTCTGCGAAGCGGAGCGATTTTTGGTTCCTTATTCGGTTCTTTTTTGGGTTTGCTAACCGGCGTCGGCGTGCTGTTTATTCCCTTTGTCGGTGCAGTAGTATCGGCGGGCCCGCTGGGTGCGGTACTGTTGGGTGCGGCTAGCGGCGCGATCGCAGGTTCGGCAGGTGCGGGTCTAGTTTCTGCTTTAGTCACCTTGGGAATGCCCGAAGACAAAGCAACCATTTATCAAACCCGCGTTGAAGCAGGCGAATTTCTCGTGATGGCAGAAGTTCCCGCAGATAAATCGGGCGAATTTCAACTATTGCTAGAAAGTGCAGGTGGCGAAGAAGTTTCAGTTAGCGAAATGACGCTGCCGCGCGCTGTCAAAGGTCGCTGCAACAGTCCGGCAGACTTATCTCCAGAAGTGCGATCGCACCTGTCGGAAGCAGCTCAAAAAACCTTTATCGAATCCTACAACACCGCATTTGACGAAACCAACGACTCGATACAAGCCGAACACACCGCTTGGAACACCATTCACCAGCAGTACGAAGAAGATGAAAACGGCGTTTGGACTAAGCCTTTAGCAAAAGTCTAGTCTTCCAATCGCGGCAAACTAATAAAAAATACAATCAAGCCTCTAGAACTGCGGTTCTGGAGGCTTTGACGATTTTAGATTTTAGATTTTAGATTGGTGCAAGACTTAATTAGATTAGGACTTACGCATGGGGGCCGAGAAACCGGGTTTTTTTACGAAAAGATGCGTTGCAGCCCGTAGATTCGGTAAAAAACCCGGTTTCTTTGTCTGAGTGCCTCCAGGACTGTAGATTTTAGATTTTATAATTGGGAAAAACTTAATTTTTAATAATTTAGGAATGGCCAAAAGTCTCATGAGTTTTTGAAATTAGTATTGCATTAGGTTGCCTTGTCAAGTACAATCTAAAAGCTTACAATTAAAAATTGAGTTAAGCAAATGCAAAAATACGTTTGTACAGTTTGCAATTACATCTACGATCCAGCAGAAGGCGACCCCGACGGAGGCATAGCTCCCGGTACACCCTTTGAAGATATCCCCGACGATTGGGTTTGTCCCACTTGCGGGGCGGCAAAATCCGATTTTGAACCAGAATAAGCGAGAAAAAATTTGTCCGATCGAATGCTCAAAATTACAGTTATCGGCGGCGGTGCAGCAGGTTTTTTTAGTGCAATTACCTGTGCCAAAACCTACCCGCAGGCCCGCGTCACTTTACTAGAAGCTGGCCGGCAACTCCTGGCAAAAGTTCGCATCTCTGGCGGCGGGCGCTGCAACGTGACTCACGCTTGTTTTGACCCCGGTGTTTTAGTGCAGAATTACCCCAGAGGAGGAAAAGCTCTGCGCGGTGCTTTTACTCGATTTCAACCCCGCGATACTGTAGAATGGTTTGCCAGTCACGGTGTGAAGTTGAAAACAGAAGAAGACGGGCGAATGTTTCCGATTACCGACGATTCGGGGACAATTGTTAACTGTTTGATCCGGGCGGCTGAGGATGCAGGCGTGAAAATTCGCACCGGCGATGCAGTAGTTTCTGTAAAGAAATTAACATTGGAGGGCGGACACGGGGGCACCGCCCCTACATTTGAAATTGAGTTGAAATCTGGGGAGAAATTGAAGTGCGATCGCATTCTTCTCGCTACAGGCAGCAATCCTTCCGGTTATAAGTGGGCAAAAGAGTTAGGTAATACTGTAGAACTGCCCGTTCCTTCTCTATTTACTTTTAATATTTCCGACAGCAGAATCAAAGATTTAGCCGGAATTTCTGTTCCTAATGCTAAGGTGAAATTGCCGGGAGCTAAATTAGAACAAAGCGGGCCTTTGCTAATTACTCACTGGGGTTTAAGCGGGCCTGCTGTACTCAAACTTTCGGCTTGGGGTGCGAGATTTTTGCACGATCGCCATTATAAAACATCCGTGCTGATTAATTGGCTTCCCCAGTACAATGCGGAAGTTTTGCGGCAGCAACTGCTAGGGGTTAAGTCGCAGTTGTCGCACCGCTTGATTGTTTCTAGCTGTCCGTTTCCGGTGCCGCGCCGCCTCTGGGAACGTTTGACAAGTTCGATCGGCATTGATGAGCAAAAACGCTGGGCCGACTTATCGAATAAAATCCTCGATCGCCTCCTGCAAGAACTTGTTCAAGGCGAATATCAGATTGCCGGAAAAGGCGCATTTAAAGAAGAGTTCGTCACCTGCGGCGGTGTCAACCTCAAAGAAGTCGATTTCAAGACAATGGAAAGCCGCCGCTGTCCCGGACTTTTCTTTGCGGGCGAAATCTTGGATATCGACGGCGTGACGGGCGGTTTCAACTTCCAAAGTGCGTGGACTACGGCGTGGTTGGCCGGGATCGCGATCGGCAAACCATCCGATTTTGGATTTTAGATTTTAGATTTTAGATTGGGGAATATTTGCTGTGTAAAGGTTTGGGACTTGCGATGGCGCGATGGCTTGCCAGTATTAAATTTTGTGTTATTTTTGAATTAAGAGGCACAAAATGTGAATGCAGTTGAGCCTGTAGAAGAAATTCGCAGTTTTGCCTCCTTCAACATCGGGGTCAAACACATGAAAAACTTTAAGCTGAAAACCCTAAAATTCCCGAACCACACTGACAGCCATTTTGACTCACCTTTCATCGAAAAAAATGGCTTGCTGGAACTCAACCCCAAATTTATCACTCCCGAATTTTTAACAGCCTGGACGTTTGAAACACACCTGTACGGCGAACAAGTTGCGATCGACCACTTTGTCATCACATTTCCCAGCCGCACCGAACTCCAAAACTACGCCGCATCTTTCCGCCCCTTCGGTGCCAAAACAGTCGAAGGCCCAGACTTATTCCCGCTCAACTTTTGTGCGGAAAACATTAATGTTCCCTCCGACTTGTGGCTGCATTTAATGACCTTATTAATGCCAGCCGGTGGGTTAGTAGTATTAGATGCGCCCCACGCAGCCGGCGACCAAAAAAACCGCTTTCAGCAAGAAAGAGGATTAGAAGCAGTTCACCACGTCGCGATTCGAGTCGAAAACGTGCAGAATGCTGCTAAAATATGGCAAAATAAAAAATTTAAACCGCTATCAGAGCGTCCTCTAGACTACGGCTCATTAACCCAGTGGTTTCTGCAAAACCCCGCCGGACAAATTATCGAATTAATCAAACGCCACCCCGGCAATAACGCAACTTTCGACTGCAAAAACATCGCAGGTTTGCGCCTCAGTGAAGATAAAGTCAGCAGTCAGCAGTCAGCAGTCAGTAGTCATTAGTCATTAGACCTCTGGCATAATTCTTGTGGAACAGGCATCCTGCCTGTTCAAGACTGGCTTTTCACTCCTAGGTCTATTAGTCATTAGGATAGCGAATTAAATAACTTACAATTTTAATTGTTATTGTGGGATGGGCGTCTCGCCCGTCATGAGTGGACGGGCGAGACGCCTATCCCACAAACTTGTGGAAGTTATTTAATTCTCATTCCTTAGTAACAAATTAGGACTTACGCATTCCTACTCAAGAAACCGGGTTTTTTACCCATATTAAAGGCTTTTAACCAGTATTGTCGTGAAAAAACCCGGTTTCTGCGTCCAGGACTGAAATACTTTTCGACCCAATTCACAATTCCCCGTCCCCAATTCCCAATTCCCAAATATATGATTGCATTAAAAATCCCCAAAGTTACAATTCAACCCCCAACATTCAACTCAATTGAAGAAGAACGCCGCCACCGCAAACAGCGTTTAGCCGCCGCATTGCGATTATTTGGCCGCTTCGGATTCAGCGAAGGAATTGCCGGACACATCACCGTCCGCGACCCCGAACACCTAGACCATTTCTGGGTCAATTCTTTTGGAATGCACTTTAGTTTAATTCGAGTCAGCGACCTAATTTTAGTCAACCACAAAGGCGAAGTTGTTGAAGGAAATAAACCCGTAAACGAAGCAGCATTTGCCATTCATTCCCAAGTGCACAGCGCCCGCCCCGACGCAATCGCAGCAGCCCACGCTCATTCTCCCTACGGCAAAAGTTGGTCGAGTTTGGGCCGCCTGCTTGACCCGCTGACGCAAGATGCTTGTTCGTTTTATGAAGACCAAGCTTTATTTGACGATTACACCGGAGTTGTTTTGGAAATTGAAGAAGCTAAACGCATCGCCAAAACTTTAGGTGAGAAAAAAGCTATTATTTTACAAAATCACGGACTGTTAACAGTAGGTCAAACAGTAGATGAAGCGGCTTGGTGGTTTATTGCAATGGAACGTTCTTGTCAAGCGCAGTTAATGGCCGAAGCAGCCGGAAAACCCATTCTCATCAAGCCAGAATGTGCGCGTTTGACACAGCAGCAAGTAGGGTCTCACCGCATGGGATGGTTTAGTTTTCAACCGCTTTATGACATGATAGTGCGCCGGGAACCCGACCTATTAGATTAGCTATATTGTGTGCTGCTAATTTGTAGGGTGCGTCGCTATGAGATGTTCAATGGAATTTGGAGATTGTAGATGGCGACGCACCTTACTAATTTTTACGGTGCGTCAGACTTTCATCCTGACACCGATTCCAACCAAGCTATCAAATCCTCTTGACTGGTAAAATCTAGCAATATTTCTCCTAAATCATCTAATTGTTCGAGAGATAACTGCTGAATGCGAGTTTGAATTTCAGGCGGAATTTCGCCAGTGCGCCGCGCGATTTGACGCAAGATTAAAGCTGTTTGCCCCTCAATTAGACCTTCTTGGCGACCTTCTTGGCGACCTTCTTGTATTCCTTTAATAACAGCACCGCGTTGGTCTTCAAAGAACATTTCCCGCTTTTCTAATGATGCTAACTCGTCAAGGTTTAAGGTAGACCTGTTAGCGATGTTAAAAGCTGTTTGAATTTCGGGTACTGACGCCAATTTATCCGGTATTTCCTCCAGTTCTGGAGCATTTTTTATAAAATAAATCCAGCTTTGAATCAGATTTTCAACTTGTTATAATTTTTTGTTAAACTTTGGCAGTTCAACGAAAACTAACTCTATTTCTCTATAATACTCGAAGTTTTCTTCGACTTCTTTAAAGACAAAATGTGAAAGGAACTTTTCTGTATTTTCAAACAAGATAAAATCCGTAATTGTGAGAGCGATCAGAGGATTTAATTTTGAGTAGCCTTCTCTCCGTTTGAGTTGAGTGGCGTAGGTTTTGGCTGCATTATATATGACGCGCTTAGTAAAAGCTTCTACATTGATGACCTGCATTTCGATAATTACAGTTTTGTTTCCCGTAATTTTTGCTTTGACATCCAGGTAAGTGTCTTTTAATCCAGTAACGCTAGGTGCGGCGTAGGGATCGATGATTTCTAAGTCTTTAATTGTCGGCTCTGCGTTGTAGAGCATAGCATTGAGGAAGCTAATCAAAACTTCTTTGCTCTGGGGCGAAGCAAAGATTTTTTTGAAACCAAAATCTGTCTTAGGGTTGATGAAATACATATTTTCTAATTAGTAACTTTTGTTTAATTGTGGTGATTATATCACAAAAGTCCTTCCATTTCTAAGTCTTCAATTATCTGCAATCCGCGCGGGTCGCCCACTCGCAAAAGTGAAGATTTAGCATCTTCCCTGACGCCCATATCTTCATCTTCTTCTAAAGCTTCAATCAGACCGTCGATCGCCCCAGCGTACACTATATTATTCGGCAATTCGCGCGCCAGTTGCCCGATCGCCCAAGCGGAATTACTTCGCACAGCAGACACAGCATCTCCCCGCAGCGCTTCAATCAACGGCGGAATCGCCGCAATCACCACATAGTAACCAACTTTTGCCATTTGACCCAGAGAACTCGCCGCCCACAAACGCACCGCCGAAATATCAGTTTTCAGAGCATCAATTAAAGATGGCAAAGCGCGGTGGTCCCTGCAATTTCCCAAGGCCCAAACTACCCCTTTGCGAACGTAACCGTTCCAGTCGCGGTTAAGCTGAAGAATCAGCGGTTCCACAGCATCGGGACTCGGATTTCGCCCCAACGCATAAGCCGCGCTTACCCGCACCAAGGGGCAACCGTCTCTCAACAAATTAATTAAATGCGAAATTGCTCGATCGTCCTGCAGTTCGCAAAAAGCCCGCGCCGCAATCATCCGGTGCTGAGGTTCCGGGGATGCAAGCATTGGCAGCATTTCATCGGGATCTGGCAGCGGGGGTTCGGATTCGTCAAATTGATCCAAAGGGCTTTCCAGTTCCGTGTCAGTATCAAGGGCGTTGGGGTAGTCGTTATTGTTCATAAAAAAACTTTACCGCACAGAGGATGCTCCTAAGCAACTCAGTCAGCAGTCAATAATTGTAGGGTGCGCGGGCAGTACCTTACTACTAAGATATTGCACCATTGTCAGCAACAGGCTTTCCGGCCTGTTCCACAACAGATAAATTTTCTTGTGGAACAGGCCGGAAAGCCTGTTCCTAAAAGGCTAATTGAGAATGGTGCAACATAGGACTTACTAAAAACAAATTCCTCTGCTGTCACCTAAGTTGGTAGCGACGACTTCCGTCCTCATAATTGCTGTCACCTAAGTTGGTAGTGACGACTTCAGTCCTCATAATTGGGATGAATCAGGACTTTAGCCCTGATTCCAAACCAGTAGAATTTATATTTCAAAGAGATTTGAGCATCGAGACGGAATGACTTTGATAGCCTAATTTTTGATAGAGATTCACCGCAGGCTGATTGCTCAGAAATACTTGCAAACCAATTTGCCGATCGCCCCTTTCCCGCGCCCAATTTTCAGCATGAATAACTAAAGCTGCACCGAGTCCTAAACGGCGATGTTCCGGTGCTACGTACAGCAAAAAAATGTGAGCGTAGCGTTCTCCGGTGGTTTGGTCGATCGCATTTCCCAACCACAAACATCCGACAACCGATGTCAGATTTTGGACTTGAGATTGAGGATTGAGATACTGCGAGGGAAGCGCCGGCAAAATTTCTGCCTCTTCCTGAGTGTTTTTCTGGCACTCTACCCACCAAACCGGCGTCTGGTTAGAAAAATACTGCTCGACAGTTTGAGCCAAATGTCCCAATTCCCCATCCGGGTAAAGCTCTCGGTAAGTCCGGTGCATAAACTTTACCAGTTTTGCCCGATCGAGTCCCGATCCCGATCGCAGCCAGTAACCCGGTATCAGTTGAGCAGACATCAGCGAGCGCGGACACGGAAAGCGGAATAATTTAGCCCCAAGAAAATTGGATTCACTACTGCCGCTTGCTTTTGGGGGAGCGCTTCCTCAATCGGTGCCGGGGCAGCCATGTCAGCCGGCAAAAAGATGCGAGCGCTGACTGCTACCAGAGCCAGGAAAAATACTAATATCGCTATTAATGGAGCAATGTATTGACGAATGATAGTCATAACCGCAAAAACTTGATTCTTGAGTTGATATTATCAAGTCTACCATACAAATCTTGTCAGCTATAATGGCTGCCATTGGACAATTAGCTCGAGAATAGAGCGATCGCAAATACCAACAAACAGAAAATCTAATATTATGAGTGCCTCGCCTGCTGTTTATGAAGCTCTAGCTAAATCAATTGTTTTTTTGAATCAAAAGCCTAGTGCGGCAAATGAAGTTTCGCGTTTCCTCGATACTAATGGCTACTATATCGATCGCGTATTCGACGACCCAGAAACAAACTTTTATGCGATCGGGTTCGGTTCATCCAATCCCGAAAATCCGCCCGCCCTCGTATTTAAAGGTACAGACTTCATCGACGGCGACGCTATCTTTTCAGACTCGCGGGACATAGGCTTACCCGAATTTGAAAAGAACAAAGATAATATCCAAAATTGGCTCACAGAAATCGGTCAAAATACTGGTAAAAACCCCAACAAATTATTGCCCGATGTCATCGGACACAGTTGGGGCGGAGCAGTCGCTCAAATTGTAGCAACCGAATACACAACTCTGACCGGCGATATCTTTACTTTCAACTCTCCGGGAGTATCAGCGAGTACATTCACCAGTTTTCGGAGAAATCTCGGCAGAGTCGGCAACAAAAATGTCACTCACTACATTGTCAGCGGAGATTTCGTCAGCTTGTTTGGCGAAGCATTTATTCCGGGTAAAGTATTTATCCAAAGTTTTACCGATCCGAGTATTAATCCCTTAACTGTTTTGGCAAAACATCGAACTGAAAATTTGTTAGCGACTCCGCCTGTGGGTTTTTTGCAGAGGCAAATTTCCGTAGAACAATTAAACAGTGCCGAATTTGCTTATAACAACGATTCAGATTTTAACGAGTTTATCGCTGCGATGAATTTTGCCCTGCCCAATGTGTCAGTCGCCATCAGAACCAGAGGAGGTGCAGAGAGTTTGAGAACAGCACCAGAATTTTCTTTTGTGCAGTCGATCGGACAAATGCAATACGGTTTAGCTCCCTTACAACCGAATTATTTATCAGGCGACGATCGCAACAATACTGCTACCGGCGGCCCTGGAGAGGATACAGTTATCGGCAATCGCGGTAACGATACTCTCAGAGGCAATCGAGGTAATGACAGCATCATCGGTGGTGATGGCGACGATTTCTTGTACGGCGGCAGAGATAACGATTATTTGGAGGGTGGCGACGGAAATGATTTGATTTCCGGCGAGTTTGGCAACGATTTTTTAATTGGTGGTGCGGGGCGCGATCGCTTTGTATTGGAACCCGGTGGCGGAGCAGATGTGATTGTAGATTTTCAAGATAGTGAAGATTTAATTACACTGTCGCGGGGTCTAACTTTTCCTCAAGTTACAGTAACCCAAGGTGTTGACGGAGCTTTAATTACTATCCCGGTTACTGGGGAAATTCTTGCTACTCTCAGAGGCGTAGTTGCCAGCGATATTAGTCGGGTAGATTTTGTATAGTTTTAGGGCGAGCAAAATTTGTATTTGTGGTGGCGAGAAACCCGCATGGGTTTTGTATCGAGATAGTTTTTTGTGTTAAAAAATATCAATTAACTTGCCCCTAAAAAGCCACGAAGAATGAGCAATTAATATGGTTAATAAACGAAGTTTATAGTAAACTGAGTTAAGTAGCTTAAAAACTAATTCCCCATCAAACGACAGGAAATAAAAAAATATGCCCTCCTCCCCCGCCGCTTACGAAACTATAGCCAAGCAACTTGTTTACATAGATGACCAGCCCCAGTTTCAAACTTTAGTTCAAACAGGTTTGAGTGCTGCTGGCTACCAAATCGATCGCACCTTTGACGATCCCGGAACAGGATTTCACGCGATCGGCTTAATTTCCACCACCCCAGACAAACCGCCCGTTTTAGTATTTCGCGGCACCGACTCGCTCATAGACGATATTGCCAACGCAGACCCGCGCGGCAGCGGTTTCAACCAATTTGAAGCCAACAAACAAGCATTAGGAAATTGGCTGACACAAATCAGTCAAGATACAGCCAAAAACCCCAGCCGCTTGCCACCAGATGTTCTCGGACACAGCTTAGGCGGCGCCATAACCCAACTAGCCGCCACCGAATTTACATCTACTATCGGAGATGTTGTCACCTTCAATTCTCCCGGAGTTGCTCAGAGTACAGTCAATACATTCAAGCAGAAAGTCGGCGCCGGAAAAAATGTAACTCACTACATAGTTAGCGGCGATTTTGTGAGTTTGGGAGGAGAAGCTTTCCTACCGGGAAAAGTAGTTCTTCAAACATTTACTAACCCGATTATCAACCCGCTACTTGTCTTGGAAAAGCACACCCAAAACGGTTTGTTAACTTCTCCTCCTCCCGGCTTGACTCAGACAGAAATCTCTGTAGACCAGTTGAACCGCCCTGATTTCACTTTCACAGATTCAGATTATTTAGAGCTGTTAGCTGGCTTAGACTTTGCACTGCCCGCCTTGGCAACATCCCTGGAATCGCGCAGCAGTTTAGAACAATTAAGAACCGCTCCGGGAAGCTCCTTTTTAACAAACGTTGTGGCAATGCAAACTGCTCTCGATGTCTCCAAAATTAACAATTTAGTAGGCGACGATGCCAACAATACAGCATCAGGTTTTGCAGGGGACGATATTATCACTGGCAATGGGGGAAACGACACTCTCAGCGGCAACAAAGGCAACGATATTATCAGCGGTGGCAGCGGCAACGACCTACTATTAGGTGGCAAAGGAGATGACAATTTGAGCGGTGGAGAAGGAGACGATACACTCATTGGCGCAATGGGTGCGGATCTCTTAATTGGTGGCACTGGACGCGACGTATTGGTGTTAGGATCGGGTGCCGGTACAGATACATTTTTAGACTTTCAAAAAGGTGAAGATTTAATCGGTTTGAGCGGAGGTTTGACCTTCAACCAATTGAGAGTTACTCCAGGCGATTTTATAACGACGATCGAAATTGCCAGTAACGGCGAAGTTCTTGCCAGTATTCCTGGCATTCCAAGTAGTCCGCTAACAGCTAGCGATTTTATTGCGATTTAGTTGGCTTCTGACAATACAGATATTGGGTAGGGACACAACAATGTTGTGTCCTTATTTTATATTAGGAAAACAAATACCGACAATTTATACTCTTCCATGATTAAAAACATCAATATTCCTCCAAGGGCGGGTTCACCGAAATCTTGAAAAAAAAGTGCAGACATTGGTAAACCAGCCCCGCCCGAACCTAATAATTATAGCGACCGGACTTGATCTTAATCGAAATCGTCCAGTCCAGGCCGGGGCATCGATGCTAATTTTTTCTCATCGTCTAGGGGCAGAAAGAAAATCGTCAGCATACCGGGAATCACAGCCAGCGCGCTCATCAAAAAATAATTTTGATAGCCGAGACTCGCCTGCAAGTAGCCGCTAAAAACCCCCGGAATCAGCACTCCTGCGGCCATAAAAGCCGTTGTAATTGCATAGTGAGATGCTTCGTATTCAGGGCGGACAGTCCGCATCAAGAACACTGTATAGGCAGCTACGCCAAGTCCGTATGTAAATTGCTCGATCGAATTTACGGCATAAGCCCATTCAATCCCCGGTTGATTGATTGCCAACAGCCAATACAGCACGTTAGTCGAATTTTGCAGAATAGCCGTCGGCCACATCCATTTTTTCAATCCTTGTTTCGCAATTAAATAGCCGCCCAGCAACCCTCCAATTAACAGAAACATTACCCCTAAAGTACCGGATAATAAGCCCATATCCGACGTAGAAACTGCTAATCCTCCTTTCTCAACTTTATCCATTAAAAATGGCGGAGCCATTTTAAACGTCAAGGCATCGCCCAAGCGAAAAATCAAGACGTAAGCCACAATCCAACCTATTTTATCTTGCTGAAAATAGGTTTTGAACGCTTCGATAAAGCTGGTTGTTTGTTGGGGGACACCGGATTCCAGATCGTAATTTCGAGGATAGGGAAGATACCAGCGCTGAAAAAGATATATCAGCACAAACATAATCGCACAAATGCCAAAGGCTGTCGCCCACCCGTAGTTAAGCGCCGACACGCTAAAATCCGAACCGAAAAGTGACAGCGGAATGTTTTGATATATTTTGGTGTCGCCTGTATTTCCGGTGACTAAATGCTGTTCTGCCAGTTTCCCCGCTAAGAACACCAATAAACCGCTACCGACAATGACAGCACCTCTATAAGCCGTGTTGCGAACCCCGACAAATAGTGCTTGTTGGTCTTTATTTAGAGTGTTTAAATAAAATCCGTCAATGGCGATGTCGTGAGTAGCTGACACAAAAGCGATCGCGGTAAAGATAACAAGCGATATAATAATCGGTGCCGGCGTTAATACGCCAAAAGCTAGGAAAGCAAACAGAAAAGCACAAATGATTTCGGTTGTTAAAATCCATTTGCGTTTAGTTGAATACAAATCAACAACTGGCCCCCACAAACCTTTTAAAACCCAAGGAAAAGACAAAAGACTTGTCAATCCGATGAGTTCGTTGCTGGTTCCCATACCTTTCAAAAAAATCACCGACATTAAATTAACGACGGTGTAAGGGAGACCTTGAGCGAAATACAATACTGATACCCACAATCCAGCGTTATGCTTTTTTTCCATTGCAGAGATATTTTACCTAGTTACTTATTTGATTTACTGAGTGCGATCGACAATTCCGGTCAATTCAACCCCTGGCCTCACAGTATATGCCATTCCGATGCCAGCGGCTGCCATATAAATAGTGCATTTTAGCATCATTCAGACTCACAAATATTTTCATTTTTGGAATAAGCCTGCAAAAGATGTTCTCCGTTAAAACTTAAATCTTGCACCATTGTCAAGAACAGGCTTTTCGGCCTGTTCCACAAAGAGTGTATTTCTTGTGGAACAGGCCGAAAAGCCTGTTCCTAAACAAGTAATTGACAATGGTGCAATATCTCAGTTAAAATGAACGAGGTAAGCGCGAACATTCTTGTCCCAATCTGAACTATCATAAGTTCGCAGCAATTCCAAAGCACTTTCTTCTATCTGATATGCAGTTTTTGGACTATTCACCGGACGTTCGGGACTGTCAGGATTAACAACAATTAAACCTGCATCTAGAAACTGATGCACCGTTTGGCAGCGCACAGTTTCCCGCGTATTTGGCACATACTTTTTACCGTATTGCTGAGCCATAAATTCTATAATTGGTGTGATTCCCAAAAGTGGAGATTTTGCCGATTTCCAAGCATCCTTTGGCTTGAGGTCAAGCAAAGCCAGAAGGGTTAAGCCGGAACGTTCGTTAAGCTGACATTTTGGAAAACCCAGCGCTGCAAGTATTTCTAGAGATTCATCAATACGGTTTTTGATTGTCATCGGGCTATTTTCTAACGGATTGGGATCCTTCAGCAGTTGTGTCTCGACAAGTCGATCAATCTCCCGCTGTGTAGGAAATATTTCTCCTATTTGTGCGCCAAGTAAAACTAATTGCTCTAGATTAGGATACTTCAAATTGCGTAAATCCGTAGCATTAACTTGAGTGTGTCCGTTGAACAGTCGGAAAAACGCATCTACCAAGCTCGAATTTAGATAAACGGCCAATCCCCGCGCCAGGGTGAGGTTTAATCCGCGTCCCTGTTGGTGAAAGTAATTCAAATGGTTCTCAAAACCAACGCGAGAACTATTAATTTTATTGGCATCCCAGACAACTGCAACAATTCGCTTTTTTTCTTCCTTTGACGAGAAGCGCTTGCTCAAAACATAATGTTCGTTAGGTACGAGGAGTGCAGCAATTTTTTCCGTGACAGCTAAAGCTTGATGCTTTCTCGTGGCTGTGGGATATTCAACACCGCCAGCCGAGAAGTGTGCGGGATAAATCAGCGGAACTGTACCGTTTTCAGGTTCTAGCCGCAAGTCAGACAGAACCCGAAAATCAACAACTTTTCCGGTAGAAACTGTTAAGCCTAATTCCTCTAGGGTGCAAGTAAATTGAGCCATTTGCTCGGCTACTTTCTGGCTGACAGAATCCGGTAAAATCCGAATAAATTGCTCGGAATCATTGGGATTAATTAGGGCGGTATAGGGCAGTTGGTGAGACAAAACCAGGTCGTCGCCCGCGCTGCTGCTTGAGGTAATTAGTACAGTATCTGGCTGTTCTATTTGTTTGGTGGCGCGCACAATAATAGTTTCTTGCAACACCGCATCATCGCGAAATGGCAACTGTCGAGATTCAAAGATGTGTACTTGGCGTAAAGCCATCATTTGAAGGAATACTTTGCGGAAATCTCGAAAGTATAAACCGTTGCAAAAGCTGCGGGGAGTAATCGATACTAATTCACCGTTTGGTTTGAGCAGGTGAGCGGCAGCAACTGTGAAGCCAGCGTAGAGATTGCTGGTTTCTAGCCCTATAGAACGCAGCAAGGTTCTGGCTTGGGATTTAGCGTCTATCTTGGCATAGGGAGGATTGATAATTGCATGGGTAAATTCCCGTTTTACTGGTTGTGTAAATAGATTTGGCTGCAACATATCGGCGCTGTCTTGAATAAAATCTATTTCGCGAACCTCACAGGTGAAAGATATCCCAAAACGCTGACATTCAATACTGCACAATTCTAATGTTTGCTTGAGGTATTCAATCAAAATAATGTCAATTTCATAAGCTGTAACGTGCAGGCTGTGCGGTTTTTTTGGGCGCTGGCAAAGCTCGCAAACAACTGCTGCTAATAGGGAACCAATACCAGCCCCGGCATCTAAAAGCGATATATCGGGACAGTTAAATTCAAACATTCCCGCCATCAAACTTGCGACTGAGGAAGGTGTTAAAAATTGTCCCTTTTCTCCTCTCTGGCTTTGCTGCAACTTTCGGGTTGCTTCTTGGCGCCAGCCATCTACTCGATCGAGCAAATTGCTGGCAGTTGAGTGGCTGTTACCCGGAAGGGCTAGGGTTTGAAATTGCGGTGCTATCATTTGTTCAAAAAGTGCGTGAAGTGCAGCTATCCCGTAGGGAATCGCCAGTGCAGTTTATTTTCGCCCAAACTTTCACCCTTGTGCGAAAATGTCAAGCGGACGCTCAAACCAAAAGTCCGTAAAGGACTGTTAAACGCTCTCTCACACATTTCTGATGCCTAAACCCAAAACATTCTTTTTGTCAAGCTTGTTCCTGATTGGCTTAACAATTAGTTTTCTGCTGACTCCTGGTTGGTTATCAAACTGGTTCCCAAACCGCGCTAACGCACTTATGCCCCCGCCAACCCAAACCGCCGAATTTCGCGCCTTCTGGGTGGACGCATTTAATCCAGGCTTCAAAACACCTCAAGAAGTCACAAAACTGATCGCAGACGCGCAGCGGGCAAATGCCAACGCGATCGTCGCCCAAGTCCGCCGCCGTGGCGATGCTTTTTACACGAGTGCGATCGAACCCCGCACCCTCGATCCCAACGTTCCCCCCGGTTTCGATCCCCTGCAAGATTTGATTGACAAAGCCCACGCCGCAGGCATTGAAGTACACGCTTGGATGGTGACGCTGCCCGTGGTTTCGGGCAGCAAACTTCCCGCCGGTCACGTTTGGCAACAACACGGGCCCAATGCCCCCGGCAGCGAGAATTGGGCGATGCTGACTTACGGTGGGGAAGCCCAAGGCTATCTCGATCCCGGTCATCCAGACGCCGTAGATTATACTGTTTCCGTCTATTTGGACTTGCTGAAGCGCTACGATGTGGACGGCGTACAGTTGGATTACGTGCGCTACGGGGGGCCGACTTGGGGCTACAATCCGACTGCGATCGCCCGTTTCAATCAGCAAACAGGTCGATCGGGCAAACCCGCACCCACAGATCCCGCGTGGATGCAGTGGCGGCGCGACCAGGTGACAAATTTAGTGCGGAAGCTTTATGTAGAAAGCCTCGCGATTAAACCCCGCGTTAAAATTACCGCCGCCACGATCGCCTGGGGAGACGGCCCGAAAAACGATGCAGGGTGGTATCAAACGCAGCCTTACAAAGAAGTATTGCAGGATTGGCGCGCTTGGCTGGAAGAAGGGATTGTAGACATGGCGATGCCGATGACTTACCAGCGCGAGTACAAACGGCAGCAAAAACTCGCTTACGACAACTGGATCGAGTACGCCAAAGACCACCAGTACAACCGCCAAATTGCGATCGGCCCCGGCAATTACCTCAACTACATCGAAGACACTCTAGGCCAGATTCGTCGCGCTGAACAGCCCTCTGCGAAAGGAAATCACGTCGCAGGTACGGTGCTCTATTCCTACGCTAGCAGCAACGTCTACACGAATGTGGAACTGCGATCGGGCGGTAGCGGTGATTTGCCCCGCCAGCCTTGGAAATACGTTCCCCAAAGCAACGATTTGTTTTACACCGCGCTTTCGCAGCCGAGTCAATACGTTGATGCTGCCACGGGCAAAACCTATGAAACTCAGCCTGTGTGGGCGACAGCAGCAGCGGTTCCCGATATGCCTTGGAAGTCGCGGCCGACTACAGGTGCGATCGCCGGAAATTTGCAGCGGTGCGCTCAAACTTGCGACGGTGCGAGCTTGACATTGCAGTCGATCGATGCTGCGGGCAAGGTGCGCCAACTGCGCGCGGATGGTAAAGGATGGTTTGGGGCGATCGAGCTTTCTCCGGGAACTTATCAGTTGAAAGTTGACGGAAGTCAAATTCAACAAACAGTTAATGTTGCTGCGGGCGAAGTTGCAAAAATGAATTTCGGAGCCTCTTAATCACTTTTTAGGGTGCGCGGAGGTGCGCTATTGCGATCGACTTACAGCGTAGGCCGGGTTTATAGAACCCATTTAGGATCTTTTTGTTGTCTCACAAGCCTTTGAGGTATCTAGGTTGTATCTGGTTTGATGCCTGTTAGCTTGAAGTCCTGACACTGGTATTAAATCCTCTGGTAAAACCCTCCCCTCAAAACCATATAGTTCGCTCAAGAAGATACCAAATGGGTTCTATAAAGTTTCTAAGATTTCTGACTTAGGGAATCTTACTTTTGCGAGTGAAGCATACTTATCTGCTTCAGAGCGATAGCCAGCCGCACAAGCGACGACGGTAGTAAAGCCTTTTGCAGAAAGACCCAACAGGCGATCGTAATTGACAGGTTCAATTCCTTCCATTGGACAGGTGTCAACACCAAGCAATGCAGCACTGGTCATAAAGTTGCCCAGTGCAATATAAGTTTGGTGCGTTGACCATTGATTGATATTAAAACTGCGGGCACCATCAACCAAGTCACTGACGATTAGATTCCGATATCCGGCCATTGCCTCTACAGTCCCGCCTCGCACCTCGGCAGTGCGGGCAACAAAGCGATCGACATCCTCGGCAGTGAGATTCTTTTTAATCGCGAACACGACATAATGAGAGCAATCAGTAACCTGTGACTGATTCCAGGAGAGAGGCTTGAGCTGTTCTTTAAGTTCCGAGCTGGTGATAATCAGAAATTTCCAAGGTTGAAGCCCATAAGAAGATGGTGTTAACACTAACGCATCTTCTAAAGCCGTCCAGATTTCTGGAGCAATTGTTTTGGCTGGATCGAACTGTTTGGTGGCATATCGCCATTTGAGATTTTCGAGTAAGTCTGTCGTAGTGATGTGATTCATTTCTTTTACTTAAGAGATTGCAATTAATCATGGTTGAAACGGATAATTGCAGGCTAGTTGCAAATAATCCTGGTTCAAATGAAATGATAACGGAAGCGGTCTGCAAAAAGTAGCGAGCAGGTAGATTCGAGCCCCCGACAGAGTAATTTTTACGTAATTCTTAATCGCTTTCGAGAATGCTCGCCAGCAAAGCTTGCTGAGCGTGCATCCGATTTTCTGCCTGATCCCAAACGCGCGATTGACTGCCTTCAATCACTGCATCGGTAATCTCTTCATCGCGGTGCGCCGGCAAACAGTGCAGTACAATTGCATTCTTATCTGCCAATTCTACCAGTTGTTCGTTGACTTGAAAAGGCTCAAACAAAGGAATCCTGCTTTTCGCTTCCTCTTCCTGTCCCATACTCGCCCAAACATCGGTATAAATCACTTGAGCGTTTTTCACAGCGGCTGTCGCATCAGCAGTCACCGTAACTTCGGTGTTTCCGTTAGCAATTGCCTGCGCTTTTTCCACAATCTCAGGATTGGGCATAAAATCTTGAGGGCAAGCAATTCTTACGTTCATCCCTGTCATTGCACAGCCCAACATCAGGGAATTTGCCATGTTGTTACCGTCGCCCAAATAAGTCAGCGTCAATCCTTCCAGCTTGCCAAAACACTCTTTAACTGTCAGCAAATCCGCCAGCACTTGACAGGGGTGTTCGTCATCAGTCAGCGCATTAATCACAGGAATTTTGGCATAGTTAGCAAAAGTTGCTAAATCCTTTTGATCGAAAGTCCGAATCGCCAAAATGTCTAAATACCTGTCTAAAACCCTGGCTGTATCTACCAAAGGTTCCCCGCGACTGACTTGTGTAACGTTGGGATTGAGGTCAATCACTTGCCCTCCCAATTTGTACATTGCAACTGTAAAACTCACCCGCGTTCGCGTTGAAGCTTTGGAAAACAACAAGCCGAGAACTTTATTGCGTTTCAGCTTGACCATTCCCGATTTCAAACTGGCTGCTAGATCCAGCAAATAATTTAATTCGTCAATGCTTAAATCTGCCAGACTTAATAAATCTCGCCCTTTTAAGGAATCCATGCTTTCCCCCACACACAAATTTTTAACTGTGTCTTAAATCTTAGCCCGCAGAGGTAATTTTGTTTCTGTAACCCCTAGTTGACATCTGCGGGTAAGATTTATGCGGGCAATTGCTCGATCGCCCGATCGATCGAATCGCAACCTTGTTCAACCGTTTCTACCACAGCCAACACGCCCCGCAATTCCCCAGCGCCGGGGAAACCCTTAGCATACCAGGTTAAGTGCTTGCGCGCTTGGCAGACACCGCTTTCACCTTTATATTCCCACAAAGCCCGCAAATGTTCCTTAGCACATTCGAGCCGTTCAATTGGTGTCGGAGCTATCTTTTCCACACCAGTTTTCAAGAAATAATCAACTTCTCCAACCAAAAAAGGATAGCCCAATGTTCCCCGCGAACACATCACTCCATCGGCGCCGGTTTCTTCCAGACATCGCATCGCTGCTTCCACTGAAAAAATATCCCCGTTAGCAATAACTGGAATCGATAAAACTTCTTTCACGCGACGAATCCACTCCCATTTTGCCGGGCCGGTGTAACCTTGCGATCGAGTGCGGCCGTGCACGGTAATCATTTTTGCTCCCGCATCTTCCATCCGCTTGGCAAATTCCAAAATATTAATTTCTTTGTCAGTCCAACCAATCCGAGTTTTGACCGTCACAGGAACATCTACCGCTTCCACAACAGCCCGCACAATTGCCTCGGCCGTTTCCGGATCTCGCAGCAGGGAAGAACCGCCGCCGTTTTTAGTAATTTTGTTAACCGGACACCCCATATTAATATCAACAGTATCCGCTCCTTCTGCCACTGCTTTCTGGGCCGCTTCTGCCAAGAAATCCGGCCGGCAGTCAAACAATTGAATGCTAATCGGGCGCTCGTTCGGGTCAACTTCCATAATTCTCGGCAGTTGCTTCACGTAGTGCAAACCCGTAGCGTTTACCATTTCCGTGTACATCATCGAATCCGGCGCGTAGCGGCGCACCAGGCGGCGAAATACCAAATCGGTAACGCCGGATAAGGGCGATTGCAGGACGCGGCTTTTAACTTCAAAATCGCCGATTTTGAGCGGAGTTGATAATTTTTCTTTTAATTCGGGAGATAGAGCAAGCATAGTCGATCGCACTTTAATTCTAATATCTGTATATTATACTACACTTCCGATAGTTGACCGTGGTTAACTATATTTTTAGCCGATTATTGAGTGACAGCTAAAAGTATATTTAACCTCACCGCAATACCTATTTTACAGAACCCGATCGCCCGAATTTGAATATTGTCAAATCATGGCCCAAACGCCAACCCCGACCACAGTTAAATCTCTGTGCCATTTCGATCTATCTATGGGGTGTGACCATTAATGAGGGATCTACCTACTAAGACTGTTGCCCAAGTCATATTTTTATTGTTTAATTCTGCCGAATGCTCTGACTGCCTTCTGTTCCGGCTGCCTTCAGACGATTAATGGTTAAATTTATTGAGATTCTGCAAAAGCCGTACATCAGATCGTTTTAAACTACAATTGGTGGATTCCTGACGACCCCGATCGAACATTAAAAAAATTGTAGAGAATTCCTATGGACGCCGCAGCACTCTGGCAACGCTATCAAGACTGGCTTTACTATCACGATGGATTGGGACTTTACCTCGATATCAGCCGCATGGGATTCGACGACGCTTTCGCAGCAGCACTGAAGCCCAAATTTGACAAAGCTTTCAAAGACATGGCAGCTTTAGAAGCAGGTGCGATCGCCAATCCCGACGAAAACCGCATGGTGGGCCACTACTGGCTGCGAAACCCCGATTTAGCTCCCACTCCAGAATTAAAACAAGAAATAGTCGAAGTAATATCACAAGTCGAAACATTTGTCAAGAAGGTGCAAAACCGCGATATTAAACCGCCCTTTGCTCCGCAATTTACCGACATAATTTCGATCGGCATCGGCGGTTCCGCCCTCGGCCCCCAATTTGTCGCTGAAGCTTTATCCCCAGACATTCCGCCCTTAGCAATACATTTTATCGACAACACAGATCCGGCTGGGATCGATCGAGTCCTTAACAAAATCAAAGACAAACTCGCCAGCACCCTAGTAATTACTATCTCCAAATCCGGCGGCACCCCCGAACCCCGCAACGGGATGATTGAAGTTCAAAAAGCCTTCGCCGCCCAAAAATTGGATTTTGCCAAACAAGCAGTTGCCATCACCGGAGTTGACAGCCAACTAGACAAATTAGCCAAATCCGAAGGCTGGATTGGCAGCTTCCCAATGGCAGATTGGGTGGGAGGGCGCACTTCCGAATTGTCAGCAGTCGGACTTTTGCCAGCAGCTTTGCAAGGCATCGACATTCGGGCGATGCTCGACGGCGCTAAAGTGATGGACGAAGCGACCAGAATTCCCGACATTAAAAACAATCCCGCCGCCCTGTTAGCCATGAGTTGGTATTTTGCCTGCAACGGACGCGGCGAAAAAGACATGGTAGTTTTGCCTTACAAAGACTCCCTGCTATTGTTCAGCCGCTATTTGCAGCAATTAGTCATGGAATCTCTAGGCAAACAGCAAGATTTAGACGGCAACACAGTTCATCAAGGAATCGCAGTTTACGGCAACAAAGGCAGCACCGACCAACACGCCTACGTTCAGCAACTGCGAGACGGAGTGCCGAATTTCTTCCTAACATTTATCGAAGTTTTGCAAGACAGGCAAGGCATTTCCCCAGAAGTAGAAACAGGCGTCACTTCGGGAGATTATTTGTCTGGTTTGTTGCAGGGAACTCGACAAGCTTTGTACGAAAATCACCGAGATTCCATTACTGTCACAATTCCCCAAGTCAACCCGGAGACAGTAGGAGCATTAATCGCCCTCTACGAAAGAGCCGTAGGTTTTTACGGTTCCTTGGTAAATGTCAATGCCTATCACCAGCCAGGGGTTGAAGCAGGCAAAAAAGCAGCCGCTGCTGTATTGGACTTGCAGCAACGGGTACTGCAACTGCTCAAAGACGCCCAAAAACCTCTGTCTGTCGCAGAAATAGCCAAAAAAGCAGGAAAGCCAGAGCAAATCGAGACAATTTACAAAACTCTGCGGCATTTGGCAGCAAACGGGCGCGGCGTAGCTTTGGAGGGAACATTAGGGCAGCCTGCTACTTTAACAGCAAGTTATAAACAGAATTAAACAGTAGAATTAAAAATTAAAAGTGACTAATTTCACTTTTAATTTTTAAGGTTTAATTTTAAAATTCCCCTCATGCCCTTGACGATTCTGGTTGCTGACGACGATTTCGCTACTCGCTTGTCGATTACCGATTATCTGGAAATTACCGGATACTCTGTAATCCCTGCTGAGAATGGCAAAGAAGCTTTAGGTTTGGTAGAGGAATTTGGGCCCCACTTGATTGTTACCGACATTACAATGCCCGAGATGGATGGCTACGAATTCGTGCGGCGAGTTCGGACACGTCCCGCTTTCCGGTTGCTGCCGGTGATTTTTTTGACGGAACGCACGAGCACGCAGGAACGGATTCGCGGCTATCAGATGGGGTGCGACAATTATCTGGCTAAGCCTTTTGAACTCCAAGAATTGGGGGCGGTAATTCGCTCTTTGCTCGATCGCTACGCTCTAATCGCTCAGGCACCGTCTCATTCCCCGGAACCCGAACCAATGCCAACAGAGGCACGCAGCAGAGCCAATGACAAGCCAGAAGCAGATTTTTTAACTCAAAAGTCAAACACAGGCGATTCCCTACGGGATAGCTCCGCCGCGCGTGCATCTCCCAGCCAAAATGCTCCGAGTTTGACTCAGCGAGAGCGACAAGTGCTAGATTTGCTGACAGAAGGTCTTTCTAATATTCAAATAGGCTCCACACTCCACCTCAGCCCTCGAACTGTCGAAAAGCACGTCAGCAGCTTGTTCAGAAAAACTGACAGCAACAACCGTGCAGAACTCGTTCGCTTTGCGATGGAACACCATTTAGTCGGTAATTGGTAATTGGTAACTGTTAATTGGTAATTGTTAATTTTTCCTGATTGATAACGTACTCCAACAAACCCGCTTGAGCATCGTGCAGCAAATCAATTACCAGATCGAATCCCTCCGGGCCGCCGTAGTAAGGATCTGGCACTTCTTTAAGGTCGTATTTCTGGCAAAAATCGCACATCAGCCGCACTTTATCTTTATACTTTCCAGCCGCATCCAGGGCAAGAATATTGCGATAATTGTCCCGATCCATAGCCAGAATCAAATCAAAATTTTCAAAATCTTTCCTGGTAAATTGGCGGGCTTCGCCTAGCAATTCAATGTCTCGCTTCCGCGCCGCCAATGCCATCCGCCTGTCAGGGGGGCTGCCAATGTGATAGCTAGCAGTTCCAGCCGAATCGCAGGTGATGCGATCGCTCAAACCAGCTTGTTCAATTAAGTGATTCATAATATTTTCTGCTGAGGGCGATCGGCAGATATTTCCGAGACAGACAAATAATAATTTAGTCATTAGTTAGTAGTGATTAGTTATGAATTATTAGTTATTAGTCAGTCAACAGTCAACAGTGCTAATTTGTAGCTAATTTGTAGGGTGCGTCGCTTTCAGAGTCAATCTGCAAGTTCCATCAAACATGGAGCCGCGACGCACCTTACCATCGCTAATTTGTAGGGTGCGTCGCTTTCAGAGTCAATCTGCAAGTTCCATCAAACATGGAGCCGCGACGCACCTTACTGTAGCGGTTTTCCAGAAAGTTTAATCAGTCAACAATTGACTGAGGACTAATGACTAACCGAAACCGGGGAGATTTAGTCCGCCGGTGAGTTCTTCCATTTTCTCCCGCATCGTCATCGTAGACTTAGCGTAAGCATCCTGCATCGCCACCGTGACGAGTTCAGAAACCACCTCAGCACCTTCACCGAGGGCATCCGGCGAGATTTCCACGCGGCGGGGTTCTTGGTTGCCGCTGAGAAAAACCTTGACCAAGCCGCCGCCGGCAGTTCCCTCAATTTCCATTACATCCAACTCTTCTTGGAGCTTTTTAGCTCCTTCTTGAACCTGCTGAGCTTTTTTGAAAGCTTCAGTCAGTTCTTTCATTTTTCCCAGGCCGAAGCCAAATCCTTGTCCTGATTTTGTCATAACTACTTTGTGATGGTGTGTGGGCTGGCAGTCTGCCGTTTCCGTATTACTTCAATGATGCCTTAGAAGGGAAACTCTCCCAGTATTCTAACTTCTGGCTCCAACAACAGCGACCACCGCTGCTCGACTTGCTGTTGAACGTGGCGGATCACTTGAAAAATATCATTGGCCGTTGCCGACCCGCAGTTAAGAATAAAATTAGCATGGCGCTGAGCCACTTGTGCGCCGCCGATCTGATATCCCTTCAGTCCCGCTTGTTCGATGAACCAACCTGCCGTCTTGGGGCCGGGGTTGCGGAAGACTGAGCCGCAGCTCGGTAAGTGGTAAGGTTGAGTTGTCCGCCGCTGGCTGAAATGGTCATTAGTTTCTGCCATTACTTGCGATCGGTCGAATCCCGGCTGCAACTGGAAAGTCGCTTCTGTTACCAGCCGATCGCCCCCTTGCAGCACCGATGTCCGGTAGCGGTACTCCAACTCTTGGGGAGTCAGAATTTCCACCTTGCCACTAGGAGATAAGACGCGAGCGTTGACTAGAATATCAGCAGTACAGCCCCTGTGAGCGCCTGCATTCATCACCACAGCCCCTCCCACGGTACCCGGTATGCCGACTGCCCATTCTAGGCCTTTCCAGCCCCGTTTAGCCGCCAACCAAGCAAGGCGGGGAATTGACTCCCCCGCCCCGGCTGTAAGTTGACCTGTTTCTGCATTAAAATTCACCTGTTTCAGGTAGCGAGTGCCGACGACCAAACCGGACAAACCCCGATCGCTCACCAACAGATTAGAACCCGCACCCAGCAGAGTCACGGGCATCCCTTCATCGTGTGCCCAGGCAAAACTCGCTTGCAAAGCCTCTATGCTGCGGGGAGCAACGTACCACTCGGCCGGGCCGCCGACTCGGAAGGAAGTCAGGCCAGAGAGCGAAACTTGGGAGTTAATCTTGCAATCAGTTCCCCGCAAAGAAATAGGAGAATACACTCGCCGATTGTCCTTAACAGAGGAGTCATTCGAGATAGTCACCATCTTGAAAATCCTTAAAAATACCTTCGCTCGAAGACGTGGTTGAAAATCCATTTAGCTAACTTATGTCACCCCTTTGAGCGAGCCGTCCGACGGTAGTTTCGGCACGACGTGCCATGCCATAATGTCGATCGACTCTACTCAGTTGGCGAGCTAATCGGGGCGATCGGCTTGTTGATAAAAAGCCATAACCTCTGGAATAATCTGATTCAGATTACCAGCGCCCAAAAACAGAGCCAAATCCCCCGGTTGCAGATTTTTGGTTAAAAACTTAGTGACTGACTCTAAAGAAGGCGCAAACTCAACATCTCGGCCTTCTTTAGCAATCAAATCAGCAACCTGCTGCCCGCTAATCTCTCCTAAATTCGGTTCCCCAGCACTATAAATATCGCAAGCCACAACCAAATCAGCATCCCCAAAAGATTGAGCAAATTCTGGCAAAAATGTCAGAGTCCGGCTGTAACGGTGGGGTTGAAAAATTGCAACCACTCTTCGGGATTTGGGATTTTTTTCGCTACCTTCGATACGCAAGCGAGCGGCCGCCAAGGTGACGCGAATTTCGCTAGGATGGTGAGCGTAGTCGTCCACAAACAGGATGTCATTGTGAAAACCCCGCACCTCAAAACGGCGGCGAGCTCCTTCAAAGCCAGCAATCGCTTTGGCAATCGCCGAAAACTCTAACCCCAACAATCGGCCCACTGCTACCGCAGCTAGTGCATTGCTGAGATTGTGTGTGCCCAGCAACTTCAACTCCATTTCCCCCAGGAAAGCTCCTCGTTCCCAAATCCGGGCCTTAGTGCTTTCTGCCCCGTACTCCACGCCCGAAGCCGTGTAGTCAGCACCGCTGTCCGGCTGCAAGCTATAACTGACATTAGGCTGAAGGCAATCTTTGACGATTTGGTCGTCAATGCAGCCCACCAAGCTTTGACAGTTTTGGGCAAACACCTTAAATGTGTCTATTACCTGGTCAAGGGTATCGTAATGGTCTGGATGATCCAGTTCCACGTTCGTTACGATGCCAATTTTGGCTACCAGCTTGACGAGAGAACCGTCGGATTCATCAGCCTCGGCAACTAAGTAGGGGCCTTCCCCCAAACGGGCATTGCCTTCCCAAGCATTTACCTCGCCTCCTACCACGATCGTCGGGTCTAGACCCGCAGCCATCAGCATGAAGCCGATTAAGCTGCTAGTAGTAGTTTTGCCGTGAGTCCCGGCTACGGCTATGCTTTGGTAATCTTGAATTAACGCTGCCAACACATCCGATCGGTGAAAAATCGGACAGCCCAAATCTAAAGCAGCTCGATATTCGGCATTGGCTGGGTGAATAGCCGTCGAACATACTACTTGGGGCAATCCCCCAATTGCTTGGGCGCTTGAACCGTTGCCGTTCAATTGGACAGCTTCGGCTGTCGCGACAGAAGTCCCTACCGTACCCGCGACTATCGAGGATACTGCTCTTTCCTGTTGCCCGCAGTCGGGACTGCTACCGTTAAGGGCCGTTTCAAATAATTCAAAATTGCTGGCGTCTTGACTCCAAAAAATATGAGCTCCCATTCCTTGCAAGCGCTCGGTTATGTGACTCGATTTTATGTCGGAGCCGTACACAGGCAACTTGCGTTTAGCTAGAATGTAGGCAAGGGCTGACATCCCAATCCCACCAATGCCGATGAAATGAAATGGTCTACCGCTAAAATCAACAGAACTCGGCATCTTTGCTCCTCACACACCACACCACGCCAATAACACGCGATATCATATCAAGAATTGTTTTTTCAGGATACAGTTCGCTAGAGATTTTGTACAAAATTCTCTGCGTGTCCCTAGATTGGAGGGACTTGTAGAGATGTTTGTCTTGTATCCTATATGACTTAGTACCGAGTAGTTTTCCGGAACAGTCACAGCTCGAAAATTGCAGGTAACAGAAAACGGGGTCTGGGGTCGGGGCCAATAGACTAATTTTGGGTGGTTGCATACTCCTGCATTCTTTCTATTTCTATCCGCCTGCTGTGCTGGGATACGGCAGCAAAAGCCCCACAACCTTTCTACCAAGATTGAGGGTAAAACCCATAAGGATTTACAAACACTACCACGAACAACAAAATTTCGCTCATTTTGTAGTCATTTATCTACTGCTACGGTCATTATTTCTTGAAAGTGAGAGATTGACACGATCGCAGCTATAGTATATATTCTTACTTTATTGTATGTATACAAGTTATTGTGGAGTTAGTCGAAATAGTCGCAAAGCCATCGATCGAACCAAATCATTGGTTCGATAGAGAAGCCGACCGACGCTCTTGGCAGTCCTTAAAATTTTTACCACTGCGCTAAGTATATCTACCCTCAAAACTTTTTCGGTCGCCCACAAACGAATGCTCAGGCGGTCGATAGCAAAACGAGAAACAAGTTGGGATTAATATTGGCAAGGTTAATCATCCAGTCCCGCACCCACTCCGACCCTCAGAACCGGGTTTTTTAAGTCTTATTCAAGGTTTGAACGAATTAAGGGGGTTGAAAAAACCGGTCTCAGCGTCCAGGACGGTCGTCGAAACTAGGGTCGTCCTGGGGTTTGTCCCCGATGTAAAGCGAGAGTTTTCTAATAAACGAGCTTACGGTTAAAAGTGTATAAACATAAAATTGGCGCGATGTCTGTATTAATCCTGATTTTGGGGAAATATGGGAAAAATAGCGATTTTGGGGGGGACTTTTGACCCGGTTCACTGGGGTCACGTGTTGGTAGCCGAGACGGCTGCAAGTCAATTTGCTCTCGATCGAGTCATTTGGGTACCCGATCGCTCTCCTCCTCACAAAGAGCGCCCGGATTTGGCAAGTTTTGAGCGGCGGCGGGAAATGCTTGCTTTGGCGATCGCCCATCGCCCAGACTTTGTAATTTCGCCCCTGTCGGCAAATCCCTCCGACAGTTCTTTTGCGATCGACACCCTGCTGTATTTGCAAAAATTGTATCCCGGCGATCGTAGCTGGTACTGGATTATTGGTAGCGACGCACTCCTTACTCTTCCCAAATGGCACCGGTGCAGCGAAATTGCCCGGTTGTGCGACTGGTTGGTGGCCCCGCGTCCGAGTCAGGGATCTCCAGAGACAGCAGAAAGCGGGGAGATTGGGGGACTGTCCGAGTGGGGAGATTGTCCGGGTGGAAAACCCCTCAATTCCGGGGGAGACAGGATGCAGGTTCAGGCAAATGCTGTGGACCGGCGAGTTGCCGAACAAATGGCTCTTTTGGACGTGGAAATTCGCTGGGAGGTGCTTTCCATGCCTGCGATCGAGATTTCGTCAAGCCACATCCGCCGCTGCTGCGCCGAAAGGATCGACCTCCGCTACTTAGTCCCGGAAGTTGTAGGAACTTATATTGCGGCCCATCAGCTTTACCAGTAAGCAGCGGCAGAAAGCCGAATCCCTTCTGCCTTGCAAATTCTGCCTTCTAGAAAAGTTCCAGCTTTTTTGATAAACACAAAAAGTTAGAAAGGATCGACCTTTGCGATATGATCTTGTCTCATAAGTCAATTCTTAAATTTTTCCAAAATTTAAGCCTAAGCTAAGGGCTGCCATCGTTAGGAGGTACTAAAGTGATTCGAGTCGCGATCAATGGTTTTGGACGTATCGGGCGCAGTTTTGCGCGCTGCTGGTTGGGCAGAGAAAACAGCCAGCTAGAGTTGGTAGCTATTAATGACACTTCCGATCCCAGAAGTAATGCTCACTTGCTCAGATACGATTCCATGATGGGAACGTTGAAGAATGTGGACATCAGTGCGGATGAAAATTCCATTACCCTAAATGGGAAGACAGTTAAATGCGTGAGCGATCGCAACCCGCTAAACTTGCCTTGGAAAGATTGGGGTATTGATCTGATTATTGAATCGACCGGCGTCTTCGTTGACCAAGCTGGTGCATCGAAGCATATCACTGCCGGCGCTAAAAAAGTGCTAATTACCGCTCCCGGCAAGGGTTCTGAAGTTGGCACTTACGTGATGGGAGTCAACGACGACACCTACAAGCACAGTGACTACACGGTCATCAGCAATGCTAGCTGTACTACCAACTGTCTGGCTCCTGTACTGAAAGTGCTGCACGAAAATTTTGGCATCGTCAAAGGCATGATGACCACTACTCACAGCTATACTGGCGACCAGCGCTTGCTGGATGCCAGCCACCGCGACTTGCGGCGGGCCCGAGCGGCAGCAATGAATATTGTGCCGACTTCTACCGGAGCGGCCCAAGCTGTGGCTTTGGTGATTCCTGAATTGAAGGGCAAGTTAAACGGTATTGCCATGCGCGTGCCGACTCCCAATGTGTCCGTAGTTGATTTTGTGGCTCAGGTAGAGAAAAAGACTTTTACCGAGCAAGTAAATCAAGTGTTCAAAGAAGCTGCCTCTGGCTCCATGAAAGGGATTTTGGAGTACAACGATTTGCCTTTAGTTTCATGCGACTATCGCGGCAGCGATGCTTCTTCGATTCTGGATTCCAGCTTGACGCTGGTGATGGACGGCGACATGGTGAAGCTGTTGGCTTGGTACGACAATGAGTGGGGCTACAGTCAGCGGGTGGTTGACTTGGCTGAATTGGTCGCCGAACGTTGGGAAGCCTAGTACCCGAAGGCAGAAGGCATTAGTCATTCGGCAGAAGGTAAAAATCCTGATATTTTGTACTTTTGAGTCGATTTCTAGCTGACTAGCGATCGCACAGGTGGGCAGAAACCGGGTTTTTTCACCCAAATATAGGGTTCCAACCCTTAGTATCGGTAAAAAACCCGGTTTCTTTAGTCCCCGGAACAATTCCTAAAATTTGTTGGTATTAAGCGCCTAAACTCGCTCTGCTAAGGCTTCGGAAAATCCCAAATATTAAAAATCATCAAAATTACGACTGTAAAAGTTAAACAACTGGAAAAATAGCAACAGCTACGGTACAGTGTTGAAAACAAAATGTGATATGAAAAAAGCGTTAATTAGTGGTATATCAGGTCAGGATGGAGCTTATTTAGCTAAACTGTTGCTCGATCGAGGTTATGAAGTTTGCGGCACTTCAAGAGACGCCCAAATTTCTAGTTTCGGAAACCTGGCCCGTTTGGGCATCCGAGACAGAGTAAAACTAGAATCCATGTCTCTCAACGATTTTCGCAGCGTCTTGCAAGTGCTTGCCAAAATAGAGCCAGATGAGGTGTACAATCTAGCAGGTCAAAGTTCCGTCGGTCTGTCTTTTGAACAACCCGTAGAAACCCTCGAAAGCATTGCCACAGGCACATTGAATCTCTTAGAAGCAATTCGGTTTACAGGCGGAAAAATCAAACTTTACAACGCCAGTTCCAGCGAATGTTTTGGGGATACCCGAGGCAATCCAGCCGATGAAAATACGCCTTTTCGCCCCAGAAGTCCTTACGCGGTGGCGAAAGCAACGGCATTTTGGGAAGTAGCGAATTATCGGGAAGCGTACAATTTGTTTGCGTGTTCGGGTATTTTGTTCAATCACGAGTCGCCGCTGCGGCCGGAGAGGTTCGTTACTCAAAAAATTGTATCTGTTGTGTGCCGAATTGCTGCGGGTAGTTCCGAAAAACTGCATTTGGGTAATATTTCCGTCCAGCGGGACTGGGGTTGGGCGCCGGAATATGTGGAGGCGATGTATTTGATGTTGCAGCAGGAAGAACCGGACGATTATGTAATTGCCACGGGTGTAACCTATCCTTTGGAAGAATTTGTGAAAACAGCGTTTGTTGCTGCGGGTTTGGATTGGCAGGAACATTTAGTAACGGATGCGAGTCTTTACAGACCGACGGAGATTGCTGTAGGGAGGGGAAATCCGGGTAAGGCGAAGCAAAAGTTAGGGTGGGAGGCGAAGTATAAGATGCCTGATGTGGTGCGGATGATGGTGGAAGCGAAAATGGGTAAAGTTTGAGGATTTTTTCAGAAAATATAGCTCTTTGTTGCAATAAATACCTGTTGTGAATTATCAGCGGTTGTGTACCCTTTTCAAGATGTGAAACAATGCAAGTAGTTATATTAGCCGGCGGTTTGGGGACACGTCTCCGAGAAGAAACAGAATTTCGTCCTAAGCCCTTAGTTGATGTGGGCGGGCGTCCGATTCTCTGGCACATTATGAAGACCTATGCCCATTACGGTTTCCGGGACTTTATTGTATGTTTGGGCTATCGCGGCAACATGATTAAGGAGTATTTCCTGAATTATGAAGCGATGAATAATGATTTTACTATTTGTTTGGGTCGCCAGAATTGCATTACTTATCACGAGGATCATAAAGAACAAGATTTTAAGGTGACACTGGCGGAAACTGGATCGGACACTATGACTGGGGGGCGGGTAAAACGTGTGGAGAAATACATTACTGATGATACCTTTATGGTGACATACGGTGATGGAGTTGCTGATATCGATATTGGAGCTTTGGTGGATTTTCATAAGGCTCATGGTAAGCTGGCAACTGTTAGTACAGTTCGTCCGATATCCCGATATGGTATTTTAGATGTGGACAGCCAAGGCAAAGTTCTGGAATTCACCGAAAAACCTCAAATAGATGGCTGGGCTAGTGCGGGATTTTTGATACTTCACCGCAGCATATTTGAGGATTTGAGCGGGGATGATTGTTTTTTTGAGCGAGAGCCACTTGAGCGGTTAGCGGCGGAAGGACAATTGATGGCGTACCGCCACGAAGGTTTCTTTTTTGCGATGGATACTTACCGCGAGTATAAATATTTGAACGAACTTTGGGATAATGGAGAGGCTCCTTGGAGGGTGTGGGAATGAGCGAATTTTGGCGCGATCGATCGGTATTGGTGACAGGTTGCACTGGCCTTTTGGGTAACTGGTTAGTGGCTGAGTTGCTGGAAAGAGGAGCCTTGGTAACGGGATTAGTCCGTGACTTGGTACCCCAATCCCG
The DNA here is from genome assembly GCF_036701935.1 of Microcoleus sp. M2_D5. Lineage (NCBI taxonomy): Bacteria > Bacillati > Cyanobacteriota > Cyanophyceae > Oscillatoriales > Microcoleaceae > Microcoleus > Microcoleus sp. M2_D5. The sequence goes on from NZ_JAUBRP010000002.1 coordinate 68,664, forward strand.
ACTTTATGCTGGAGAGTGGTATCGGCAAATTAATACCGTTCGCGGTTGTGTAGAAGATTTACCAACGGTAGAACGAGCGATTAATGAGTATGAAGTAGATACGGTGTTTCACTTAGCAGCTCAGACAATTGTGGGAGTTGCAAATAGAGAGCCGCTGGCAACTTTTGAAACGAATATTAAAGGCACTTGGAATATTCTAGAAGCTTGTCGCCGGGTTGGAGGTGTGAGTCGAATTGTCATAGCATCCAGCGATAAAGCGTATGGAGACCAGCTTGTGTTGCCTTACAGCGAAACAACTCCCCTGCAAGGAGAACACCCTTATGATGTTTCTAAAAGCTGTGCCGATTTAATCAGTCGGACTTATTATGTTACCTATGGTTTGCCGGTTTGCATTACTCGCTGTGGAAACTTTTACGGCGGCGGAGACTTAAATTTTAATCGGATTGTTCCGTCTACAATTCGATCGGCATTACGAGACAAGCCGGTAGTCATCCGCAGTGATGGCACTTTTATCCGGGACTATTTCTATGCGAAAGATGGGGTTTTAGCTTATCTCCATTTGGCAGAGCAAATGGATAGGAAAGAAATTTTGGGAGAGGCGTTTAATTTTAGCAACGAATTGCAAATTTCAGTGCGCGGCATGGTAGATAAGGTTTTGGAATTGATGGACAAGACTCATTTAGAGCCTGTCGTATTGAATCGGGCAAAGAATGAAATCAAACATCAGTATCTCTCGGCAGATAAGGCGCGAAAAATGCTCGGTTGGGAGTCTAAGTATCCTCTAGAAGAAGGGTTGAAAGAAACAATTGAATGGTATAAAAACTTTTTGAGGGAGGAAAACACCTGTGTCATCAGCGTGTGATGGAGGGTTTCTGTGACTGGGGTTTTAATTTTCTTTCTCTTATTGGATAGTCAAGGGGGCTAATTCGGTGCCATCTAAATGTCGTTTTTGCAGTCACTCATTGGAGCATACTTTTGTAAATCTGGGGATGTCGCCGCTGGCGAATGCTTTTCTATCTCAACAGCATCTGAATTGTGCAGAGAAATTTTATCCGCTTCATACTTATGTCTGCAGCAATTGTTTTTTAGTGCAGTTAGAAGAGTTTGAATCCCCGGATAGTATCTTTAGCGATTATGCTTATTTTTCTTCCTATTCAGACTCTTGGCTGCGCCACGCCAAGAATTACACGGATTTGATGGTGGAGCGCTTTGGATTTGACGAAACCAGTCAGGTAATTGAACTCGCTAGCAATGATGGCTACTTACTCCAGTATTTTCAGCAGAAAGGAATTCCCGTATTGGGGATTGAACCTGCTGCAAATGTAGCTAAGGTGGCTGAGGAAAAAGGGATTCCAACTTTAGTCAAGTTTTTTGGCGTGGAAACAGCTAAAGAGTTGGTTTCACAAGGCAAACAGGCAGATTTGTTGCTGGGAAATAATGTGTTGGCTCATGTGCCTGACTTGAACGATTTTGTGGCGGGGATGAAAATTCTCCTGAAACCAAACGGCGTCTTGACAATGGAGTTTCCTCATGTATTTCAATTAATTAAAGACAATCTATTTGACACGATTTACCACGAGCATTTCTCTTATTTTTCGCTGTTGACGGTTGAGAAAGTTTTTGCAAGTCACGGTTTAACTTTGTTTGATGTGGAGGAATTACCGACCCACGGCGGTTCTCTGCGGATCTACGGGAGGCATGAGGATTTTGAGAGTATAGCAGTTGGCGATCGTATTTCCCAACTGAAAGCTAAGGAAGTGCAAGCAGGGCTAAATCAGATTGAAATTTATGCAGGATTTTGCGAACAGGTTAAGTTTACGAAGCGCCAAATGCTCAGTTTCCTAATTGAGGCCAAAAACCAGGGCAAATCAATTGCGGGCTACGGTGCGCCGGCGAAGGCTAATACGCTGCTGAACTATTGCGGTATCCGCACGGATTTAATTGATTATACGGTGGATTTAAGCCCGCACAAGCAAGGTTTGTTTTTGCCGGGAACTCAGATTCCGATATATCATCCAGATAAAATTCGGGAGACTAAACCGGATTATTTGGCTATCTTGCCTTGGAACATTAAAGATGAGATAGTAAGTCAGATGGATTATATCCGCGAGTGGGGAGGTAAGTTTGTGGTGCTGGTTCCTCAAGTGGAGGTAATAGGGTGAAGTTTACTGAAACGAAGCTTAAGGGAGCTTATGTTATTGAGGTAGAGCCCCTAGCAGATGAGAGGGGATTTTTTGCCCGCAGTTGGTGTCAAAAGGAGTTTGCAGAACATGGTTTGAATCCTAACCTCGTGCAGTGCAATATTTCTTTTAACCTGAAAAAAGGTACTTTGCGGGGGATGCACTACCAGGCTAAACCTCACGAGGAAGCGAAGTTGGTTAGATGTATCAAAGGGGGAATTTATGATGTAATTATAGATTTGCGTCCCGATGCTCCTACTTTTCAAGAGTGGTTTGCAGTAGAGCTAAACTCGGAAAATCGCAAGATGATATATATTCCTGAAGGTATGGCTCACGGCTGTCAAACTTTGGCAGATAATACGGAAGTTTTTTACCAGATGTCGGAATTTTATTATTCTGAATTAGCAAGGGGAGTGCGGTGGGACGATCAGACTTTTAGTATTGATTGGCCGGAGATATCTCAGCGCGTGATTTCGGAAAAAGATCGAAGTTTCCCGGATTTTGTGTTATGAAAAAAGTCCTGGTTACCGGTGCGGGGGGTTTTGTTGGCAGGCACTCGCTAAAGACGCTGGTGGAACGAGGGTTTGAGGTTCATGCTGTCGCTTCTAAGACTTTGCCGACTGTCAATTCGGATTGTACTTGGCATCTGGCAAATTTGTTAGACTATACATCCATTAGGGAGTTAGTTTGTCAAGTAAAGCCAACATATTTGTTGCACTTTGCCTGGTGTTATACGGTACCTGGACAATACTGGAAATCTGAGGAGAACTTTTTGTGGGTGCAGGCTAGTTTAGAATTATTGAGGCAATTTCGAGAGCAAGGGGGCCAAAGAGTAGTGATGGGCGGAACCTGCGCCGAGTATGATTGGAAGTATGGTTATTGCTCGGAATTTATAACGCCGAGAAATCCAGATACTCCCTACGGTATTTGTAAAAAAGCTTTGCAGGAGATTGTGAATTCCTATTCCGAGACGACAAACCTCAGCAGTGCTTGGGGACGTATTTTCTTTCCCTACGGTGCTTACGAGTACCCAAATCGGCTGGTTTCTTCAGTCATTCTTTCTCTGTTAAAGGGAGAGCCTGCTCGCTGCTCTCACGGTAATCAAATCCGCGATTTTCTGTATGTACAGGATGTGGCTGATGCTTTTGTGGCTCTTTTGGAGAGTGAGGTGACGGGTGCTGTTAATATTGGATCGGGACGGCCGATCGCCATTAAAGATGTTGTTTATAAAATAGCAGATATAATCGGGCGATCGGATTTAATTCAGTTAGGTGCTATTCCGTCGCCTCCGAAAGAAACACCTTTGTTAGTGGCTGATGTGACTCGTTTATCTAATGAGGTGGGTTACTTTTCGCAGTTTGACTTCGAGACCAGTTTGAGGGAAACTGTGGATTGGTGGAAAAACACACTATTTCCATCTGTGTATTGACTTAATTTAATTAAATGGAGCTTTTCTTTAATATCATCAAACAAATATGGGTATAATGAAGGTGGTTTAACAACAGTTACTAATTGTGATTTTCTTTCCGATCCGCTTTTTTATGATTCTTATGAGCTGGGTATTAGTACACTCACTAGAGTTGGTGGAAAACGAAATCCCAATTTTTTTGCATATGATAGATACCGTGTTTATGTTATTTGTTGGGCGGCAAGTCAAGCCAAGAACTTGCTCGGTGATTTTGTAGAATGTGGTGTTAATACAGGCTTTTTATCTAGGGCGGCTATGAATTACATAGGTTTTGAAAAATTGCCCCAGAAGAAATTTTATTTACTAGACACATTTTGTGGTATTCCTGCCGAACAAATTTCTGAGAACGAGAAAACTTTTGGGATCAGCGATCATAACAGCATCTACGCTCAAGACATTTACCCAGAAGTTAAAGAGATATTTAAAAATTTTGAGCGATGTATTATTATCCAAGGAAAAGTTCCAGATACGTTAAATAAAGTGGATTCTGAAGCTATTTGTTACTTGTCAATTGACATGAATTGTGCAGAGCCAGAAAGGGCAGCAATGGAATACTTATGGGATAAGCTTGTGCCTGGTGCGATCGTTATTTTTGACGATTATGGATTTCCCGGATATATCAACTCAAAACTGACCCATGATGATTTTGCTGAATCAAAAGGAACATCAATACTGACTCTACCTACTGGTCAAGGGCTGTTAATCAAGCCCATCAAATTAACTAAAGTTAAGTATTTCGTGTCATAAACTTATTCACAAGGAAAATAACCTAGTTTAGAGGTTGGGTGGAAGAAGGTAACCCAACCTGTATTAAAATTGGGCTAAAGTCGGGTTCAAAAATTCGGGCAGCTTCCAGAATTTGACTCAGATACTGGATTAAAACAGATTATAATCTGGTGGAACCAACAATTAAACTTGAGGAATGAGTATGAAATTAACAATTGATACAGAGAACCAAAACTTACTTCAAGAAGTGGAGGGAAGACAAAAAGTTATTCCCCTTTACTCCAAGGAGGCTTTTGAACTCATTTCTCACTACTGGCTGAAATTAGGCTGGAATCAAAAATATACCTATACATTTAGCTGGCTGGGACGGCCAATCATTCAACTCCCTGAAGACATGATTCGGATTCAGGAAGTTATCTATCAGGTTAAACCCGATGTAATTATTGAAACCGGGGTGGCTCACGGTGGCTCGCTGATTTATTATGCTAGCCTTTTTAAAGCAATGGGCAAAGGTAGGGTTGTAGGAGTTGATATTGAAATTCGCCCCCACAATCGCAAGGCTATAGAGGAACACGAACTGTCATCGTTCATTACTTTAGTGGAAGGTAGTTCTACAGATACCAGTATTGTAGATCGGGTGAAAAAACTGGTAAGTCCAGGGGAGACTGTCTTGGTGAGTCTTGACTCATGTCACACAAAACAGCACGTTGCTGACGAGTTAGAGGCTTATTGTAGTTTGGTGACACCAGGCTCCTATATAATTGCCACCGATGGGATTATGAAGGATTTGGATGATGTGCCACGGGGAAATCCTGAGTGGAAGTGGGATCATCCTACTGCCGCGGCGGCTGAGTTTGCAGAAAAACATCCAGAGTTTGTATTGGAGCAACCTCAATGGCCGTTTAGTGAGAGTGATTTGACGGAGAATGTGACTCACTGGCCGGGGGCTTGGTTGCGGAGGCTGTGAGGAAAGTGCGGGTAAACAGGGATGGAAATTATTGTGATTGTTATTATCTGTCCCTCTTCAAATTTTCTATTATTTTAATAACTTCACTGTAAATTGCTTTCCAATCGCAATCATAATCGAAGTTTGGGTAATCTACAACAAATTCTTTTGGAATTAATACTTGCGGTACGATGTTTTCTCTTACTTGTGATGTCGTTACTTGAGACCCATGTCTATCTAATACAACTGTGTGTCCGTGTACCACACCTGGTTTGTTAGCTATCCAGGACGTATACATAATTCCTGCTCCGATTGTGATGATACTTAAATCTATCGCTTGATTCCAAACAACGGTTTCGTAAGTTGTAGAACCGATCGCACTGTATGTATTGATAGTAGAAGGGATAAGAGTAAGTATTTCTGCCATTATGGCTTTTTCGATTTCAATCATAGACCAACTCGGACTGTCCGAATCTTCCGTTCCCATAAGAGACCAGCCATCACACAAAACTCCCAAAGTAGGAAAATCAAAATACAAGCTTTTGATGATATTTGCTATTCCTTCTGCTTGACCTCGCCAGATCCTACTACCGGCACGAATTTGGAAGCTTAGAAGTGGAAAATGTGTCTTAGCTTGTTTCACTTGTGTCAAAAAATCTTGAGAACATCTTTTGAGGGAAGCATCGGATACTCTCTTTGCTAATCGATCGTCGATCGATATACCATTTGCCCTGAAAGCAACATAATTATTATCCAATACCGTTTTAAAAACATCCCGAACATCTGCAACTTCAACGAACTTGTCAGCAGGAATTTCGGGGAAAACTTCCCGACAACTGAAATAGTCCCCAGGCCCGGTCAATATTTTATCAAGTTTATGATGGATTTCATTCTCTATGAGAACGTGAAAACCTGCTAAGTCTTGCCACAAATAATGTCCTATATTGAAGCCTAAACCGATAACATCGACTACTTTTTTAGCTTCAGTTGATATATATTGTAGAACTTCCTGCCAATAACTTACCATGTAACTTTTAAGTTTATTGATACTTTCTACAGGCTGGGAAAATTGACTGAGGCTGCGATCGAAGTTAATAATTAAATCAAACTTGGGTAAATAAATAAAATACTTTCCACCATGTTGACCTCCAGCAATTAAGTAATACAATTCCTCTCCCACAAAGCGATAAATAAAGCCTTGCAGATCGTGTCCCCTCTGTTTGCCATTTTCTGTGAGATTAATGACAAATGATTGGTTTGACCTCAAAACTTTACCACTGAAGGGGCAAACAAAATAAACATAACCTGTTTCTACTAAACTTTGCTGATAAGACCAAGGTTGTATGAGGTTTTGACCGCACAAATCTGTTGGAGCATCGCTAAAACTCTCGATCAATGTTTGCTCCAAGGCAAAACTATCTTGTTTGTTGAATTCTATGCACTCTAAGGACAGTCCTATATTTTCTAGGTATTCCCTATCTGCATCGCTCAAGACATCTAGGTCTATTACTTTGTAGTGACAAGTTTTTCTCCAGTAGTCAGCCACAGCTTCAGGATCTATTCGATCTTGGAAATCAGGATTGTTCTCGTTAATAGATTCTAATTGATTTAATTCCTTCCAGATAGCTTCGTAAATTTTAGCCTGTTTTTTGAGCGACTGTATATATTTAAGAAAAGCCACTGATTCCTTTATCAATCCTTTTTCCAATAATAAAATACTCATGTTTTGAAAGTATTTAATGCAGCCTGGAGTACAACTAAAAACTTGTTTGAAACAATCAATCACTTGAGATAAGCAACCTTTTTCTATCAGGATTATTCCTAATTCTGAGTAAGCAGAAGACTGGTCAGTATTTATTTCTAAAGCTTTTTGATAACAGGTTAGAGCTTGCTCTAGTTGGTTTTGTTGTGCTATAAACATTCCAAAATTGAAATACCCGCTCGCACTTGGTGGAATCTCTGATGCTTTTTGCAAAATCCAGGCTAGCTTTTCTAAATAACCTTCGGGACTTAATTCTAACGCTTTCTGCCATGCAGCCAGCAATCTAAACTGTTGTCGTTTTTTATGAAATGCTTTTCCTAGCTCAAAATAGTAGTCTGCTGCTGCTCGATCTTCGCTAGGTTGATAGATTAAGGTAAGTTCGATGAATTTTACTGCAAAGGGTACGCCATTAGCCCAAAACCGAATTTCTAGATCCTCTACTTCTAAGAAATCTATGAAAAACTCGAAGTGTTTTTGACCGCCCTTAACTTCTGCTTCGTACACAACATAAGCATGATCTATAGCCACATCAAACTTGAACCAGAGAGCTTGATTGTTTTCAACTGAATTTAAACTTGATTGGGAATACTCACGATCCAATTCAATTTTAACTCGATACAACCCGTCCGGCACACTAATGTATGGACCATAAGAAACCTGCCCCTGATTCCCTGCATTACTGACTAGCTGCTTACCTTGAGGCCCATCTATTAGTTGACCGGAAATCATAGTTAACTGATCGGGAGTAATGCAAAAACAACTAATCCCTTTTAAGCTACTAAAAAAAAAATTATGGGGAGACTCCTCTCCAAATTCAGATAACCGCCGCCATTCATTCAAGTTAAAGTTGCTTTGGCTTTGTGTTTCCAATAACTGATTTGGCAGACATAAGAGATCGGGAATTTTTTTATTAACATCTCCATCGTGCAACTCTAAAGTTATTGGATGATAACAAGAATAGCCGAGCGCGTGAATACTCTGGAATAAATCCTCACTTTGTTCTCGATCGAAATTTATAAACCATTCTACAAACAAAGCTGGTTTAGCGATATCAGTAATCGGCTTGAGAGTTTTAATAACTTCCTTGTCATAACCTTCACAATCGATTTTAATAAAACTCAGTCTCTTTAGTATGCTGTCATACTCTTGACCAAACCTAGCCTGTAAGAACTCCGCTAAATTAACCCCCTTAACTGGAATCACCTTAACATTAGGATTGATGGCCTTCCACTCCTCTAAGTCATAATAGCCACCATTACAACACTCTGAATCACTATAGGTAAATTCGTATGTACCCTCTTGTTCCATAATGGCTCGATCGAAAGTTTCTATATTTAAGGAATGTCTGTTAAGGTACTGGTTGAATTTAAGGATTTCATAAACGTAAGGATTTGGTTCAAAAGCCAGAACCATCCCAGTGGAACCAGTAAGCAGAGCCATTGGTAATGTAGTATCCCCAGAGTGAGCGCCAATGTCTATGGCAATCGTTCCTGGTAGGATATATTGACCCCATCTTTCTGTTTTGAGTTGATATAAAGCAGATGCTGCCCAATTTTGACTTATTTCTAAGGGGTGATTCCACTCACCATAAATAAATTGACCGTAGTTAGTGTCAGCATCTTTAACTTCGACTTTTTCGACTTTTCTGATTGGTGGTTTTGGTTGATAAGCTTCAATATCTTTATGTAAATCTGTTTGAAAAATTAAATCCATTTCTATAAAATTTACGGCAAAGAAGACACCTGTAGCCCAGAAACGAATTTCTAAATTTTGAACCTTAACATCTATAAAAAATTCATGTTCGGTTTGATGACGATTGTAAATCTTCTCTTCGTAGATTACCATAGCTTTATTCACTGCCACATCAAACTTAAACCAAACGTTTTCAGAATTGCTACCTTTTTGGTTCTCGCCATCGTCTGAGTTTTCCAGGTATAACTTAACTCGATACAAACCCGGCGGCAAGGTGATATAAGGCCCATAGCAAATTTGCCCGTAATTCCATGTCGGGCTAACTAGCTGTTGACCAGTATGTGTTTGAACAAGCTGTCCCGAAATTAAAGTATAATCTTCTGGGTTAATTATGAATTTTTCCAGCGCCTCTAAGTTGCTTAAAAAACATTTCTTGCTGGTGACTTCTGGAGCAAGCTCTACTAGCTGTCGCCATTGTGCGATCGGCTCTTCCAGATTACCCCTTTCTGCCAAACTCTCACAAAGTTTTAGCAGATTTTGAATTACTTTTTCTAGTTGCTCTTTTACTTTTATGGTTTCATTCTTCAGGATGTTGACTTGAGGATCGACTTGCTTTAAATTTTCCCCTATTTTAGCCATCAGTGCTGTCTGTCTGGGCTGAAGAAAATGCCGATACTTGAGAATGTTGTTTATTAAAAATTCAGGTACATCTTTCCCTTCTATGTCTCTTACATCGAAATAAAACTCACCTGATGATTCCATCTCCCCCGTAGGTCTACAAATATCATACTTCAATTTTTCTAATCCCCTTGCATTAGAATCATCTACTTCCGCATGAGCAAAACTTTGTAGTTTGTACCTGTTTGATATGGGAGTTCCGAACCAGGTAAATGACCAACCACCTTTAGCTATGTATGGGTGTGCAAAATTCTGAGATTCATTAATGTACCCAGCTTTGCTGTCGGTAGCCCAATTGCCTGTATCTGCACGCCTCACTTGGGTAGCAGTTCTTTGCTTTAAATTTTTATATTTACAAGCGACTGTTCCACACCACCACTCGCTTTGTAAATTATCTAAGTTGTGGGCATATAAATCATGGGTAAAAATTACAAAATCGTTATATGAGAGCAATTGTATTGCCTCATTAATTTTATCTTTTCTGGGTAGCTCGTCAGCATCACTCACTAAAATAATATCTTCGTCTTGACATTCAAGTTCTATCAAAGCCAAGCCAATGCAGTCCCTCTGGTAATTTTCAAGAGGCCATCGATCGTTGTTTTGGACTTCTGGCATATCATCCACAATGTAGTGGATAATTTTATCTTGATACTCAGCAAACTCATGGATAAACTCTTTATAGTATAAAGGTTTTGGTTGTCCGCTATGAGTTTTCGTCGCTTCAACCAAAACAAATTTATCTACTACATCCTTTAATTCCTCTATTCTAATTTTAAGAATGTCTATTTCGTTAAAAAAAGGAAAACAGTCGTATATACGGGGTTTCCTTACCACAGGTTGCGGAGCGAGTTGAAGGTTGTCTCTATTTTGTGAGGCTGTGACCCTTTCTTTTTTAAGGGTTAATGCCTTCTGGAAAGAATATATAGCTCGGACAATATTAGTTTTTTTAAGATTGTTTCCTACTTTTAAATAATAGTTAACCGCCTTGGCATCTTCACCAGGCTGATAAACCAAAGTAAATTCTATGAAATTCACAGCAAATAATTGACCGAGCGCCCAAAAGCGAAGTTCTAAATCTTTAACATTTACGAGGTCTATAAAAAACTCTTGTTTCTGCTGGTTGGTATAAATATTTTCCTGATACACCACCAAGCTTTTATCCATCGCTACATCAAGTTTGAATCCAATAATTTCAGAGTTTTCTCGTTTTTGTTCTGAAGTTATATCGGGGAATTCACAGTCAATTATAACTCGATACAAGCCATCGGGTAGAGTAATATAAGGACCATAAGACACTTGCCCCTGGTTTCCTTCTCTACTGACTAACTGCCAGCTAGCGCCTGTTTGAACAAGCTGTGCTGAAATTAATGTTAACTGTTCGGGATTAATTCGGAAAGTTTTGCTCTGTTCTAAGTTATCGCTGTTATGAGGTTGAAGCTCTAGGGGCTTGGGAGAAGTTGCCACGTCATCGGGATTTAACTCTAGGGCCTGGGGATAAGAAGCGATCGCCCCATCCAAATCCAAATCAGTTCGCTGTTGCAGCAATTCCCCCAGTTTGTATTGAATCCAATCCACATTTGGTTCAAGCGATCGGGCGCGCCGATAAGCCGTGATCGCCTCATCTAGCTGACCCAGTTTTGCTAAACTATGCCCTAACCCACAGTAAGTCCCGAAATGTTCGGCATTGAGTTCAATGGCCCTGCGGAAAGCAACAACCGCTTCCTCCCACTGTTCCTGTCGATCTAAAGCATCCCCTAAGTGATGATAAGACCAAGAGAAATCTGGGTTGAGTTCTATGGCGCGACGGTAAGAGGCGATCGCCTCCTCATATTGACCGAGTTTTGTCAGAGCTTCCCCTAAATTGTGGTGAGACCAAGAGTGGTCAGGATTTTGCTCAATGGCACGGTGGTAGGCGGCGATCGCCTCCTCCAGATTCCCTGACTTTAGAAGTTGATCGCCTTTCTCTAATTCAGTTACAGCCGACTCTGCGCTCATAAATCGATTACTTTTTTTGTTAGTTTATCAAGAAGAGAGTTTAAACTCAACAGCGTTCCACCCGGCAACACTCGCTCCATTGTACAATGAGTAGCTGTACCAGCACGTCGCAGGGCGCTAAATACTAAACTGTGATTCCCATATCTAATTTGAAGTCCTATAATGCTGGTCGCAAGCGCCTGCCAACAGTCATCAACGATGAGCCAAGCCTCACAAATCCAGTCTCGCAACTGGCCACCGAGGCCCAGTGTCGATCGGATGCGTTCTACTATTGGTGTGAGGAAACTCGTCTGCCGCACGAGCCAATATTTCATCGAAAACTGTGGGAGTACGCCTATATCCTTCAGTGTCTTTCCGAGACGGGGATGATGTCACCAGGCAGGCGCGGGCTAGGCTTTGGTGTCGGCCAGGAACCATTAGTCGCTGTAATGGCAGCGCGAGGCTGCTTCGTAGTGGCCACAGACTTAGATTCAGAGGAGGCCACGAAGCAGGGATGGGCAGGTACCGGTCAATATGCAGCCACGCTAGAGGCACTTAACGATCGCGGCATCTGCCCCCCCGAACGCTTCGCATCCAAGGTGAGTTACCGCGTTGCAGATATGAACAAGATAGATGCTGATTTGGTCAGCTTCGATTTTGTCTATTCGTCTTGCGCTTTCGAGCACCTCGGCTCGATCGAACTGGGGCTGCAATTTGTCAAAAACAGCCTTAAGTGCCTGCGTCCAGGGGGAATAGCAGTACATACCACCGAATTCAACGTTTTTTCTAATGACGCGACGATCGACCACCAACAGACTGTACTGTTTCGACGGCAGGACATCGACAGACTCGCTGCAGAGTTGACAAGCCAAGGACACGAAATAGTCCTGAACTACAACACTGGAAGCGGGCCATTCGATCGTCACATAGACGTACCGCCCTGGTCGGGGATACACTTAAAGCTTCAGTTGGAACAATATGTCACAACATCCTTGGGGCTGCTCATTCAAAAGGCTTCATAGATTAAATCGTTTTTCAATCATATTCAGACATTTCTACTCAGCCAAAACCAAGACGAATGTTAAATCATCAACTAAATAATTCTTTGGGTGTAAATTTAGCGGGTCATATAACCGGAGATTTTGGGCTAGCGGAAGCCGCTAGAGGAAATCTCCGAGCCCTAGAAGCAGCCAGAATTCCCTTTGTGGTTAAGGATCTGAAAATAGATTGGCTACCCAACTCCGATACCAGCTACAAAAAATTTTCCGACGACAATCCATATCCAATCAATATAGTCCAAACCAACCCCAATTGGGTTGAGCAGATTTTAGCCGGGTACTTTCCCGGCATTGGTTCTGAATATTTCCAAGGCAAATACAATATAGGTGTCTGGCTATGGGAACTGCCCGTATTTCCCTCTGAATGGCAGTGGGCCTTTGATTTATTTGATGAAATATGGACTACCAGTAACTTTTGTGCAGAAGCATTTGCGACTGTCTCTCAGGTTCCTGTACTCAAAATTCCTGTTAGCCTTGCCTTCCCGCAACCATTATTAACAAGAGAGAACCTCAACTTACCCAAAGATAAATTTATTTTTCTATTCATGTTTGACTTTGGCAGTTCCTTTGAACGGAAAAATCCCTTTGCCACCGTTGAGGCATTTAAACGAGCTTTTGGTAAATCTAATCCAGATGTTTTACTCGTTCTCAAGTTTGCCAATGCTCATCTTTTTCCGGAACGGCGACAGGAACTAATGGATTTGGCTGAGGGTTGGTCATCTCTTCAGTTTATAGACGGACATTTGCAAAAAGAAGAGATTCATGCTTTGGTTAATAGTTGTGACTGTTATGTGTCTTTGCATAGGGCTGAGGGCTTCGGTTTAACAATGTCTGAAGCTATGTACTACGGCAAACCAGTAATCGCCACAGCGTATTCATCTAATATGGAATTTATGAATGTTGGCAATAGTTTTCCGGTTAAATACGAGCTAGTGACAACAACGGAAGATTATGGAGCTTACCCCAAAGGCAGTGTCTGGGCGGAACCAGATATCGATCATGCTGCGTCTCTCATGAAGTCTGTATTTGAGAATTATCAGGAAGCTCAGAAAACAGGAAAAAAAGCAGCCAAGGAAATCAGGTTTTTATTAAATCCTCAATCTGTAGGTATAAAAATAAAAAATCGCCTTGAATTTATCAGGGGACATCTAAATCATACCCAGTTGTCAAATCGGTTCCATGAACTTCAGACAGAAAGAGATCTATTGGCTCGTCAAGCCCTAGCTTGGAGGCAGACTGCATTACAGGTACAGAAAGAGTTAGCAAAATACTCTTAATTTCAACGATAATAGCCCTGAATTCTCAAGCATTTATTCTAGATATTTCTTAAGTAAAAAACGAACAATGTTAAATCAAACAATAGATTCTAATTTTGGCATCAATTTTATCGGACACCTGAGCGGTGAATATGGTCTGGGAGAAGGTTCGAGGGCCACTCTCAGAGCGATCGAAGCTGCTGGTGTGCCCTTTGCACTCAAGGATATTAAGGTAGATTGGCATCGAAATTTAGATAACAGCTACACAAGTTTTTCCGAGCAAAATCCCTATCCCATTAACCTAATTCACACTCTGCCAGAACCCGTTGTTTTCAACATGGTCGATCGCGAATGCTTCAAAGGTCGATACAATATTGGCTTCTGGGCTTGGGAACTGCCGATATTTCCTCCAGGGTGGCTGTACGCTTTTTCTTTATTTGACGAGATATGGACTTATAGCAATTACTGCGCTGAAGCTATCGCGCCCGTATCCCCCGTCCCTGTGATTAAGATGATGTCCAGCCTTGAATTTCCCGAACCGTCATTTGATAGAGAAGCATTAGGATTACCCCAAGACAAATTTATTTTTTTGTTCATGTTTGACTTTCACAGTACCATAGGTCGCAAAAATCCTTTTGCTACTTTGGAGGCATTTAAGCGAGCTTTTGCTCAATCGAATAAAGATGTCTTACTGGTACTCAAGTTTTCTAATGGCAACTTTTTTCCCAAAGAGCGAGACCAACTCAAAGCGCAAGCAGCAGGCTGGCCAGTTCATTTTATAGATGGACACTTAAAGAGAGAAGAACTTCATGCTTTAGTTGCTAATTGTGACTGCTATGTTTCCCTGCACCGAGCAGAAGGATTTGGTCTAACAATGGCAGAAGCGATGTATTATGGTAAGCCTGTAATTGCGACTGGCTACTCATCGAATATGGAATTTATGAATGTCGGCAATAGTTTTCCAGTAAAATATGACATAGTGACACTGACCGAAGATTATGGGCCTTACTTTAAAGGAAATTACTGGGCAGATCCCCATATCGATCATGCAGCATCATTAATGCAGTATGTTTTTGAGAATCCCCAGGAAGCACAACAAGTAGGAGCAAGAGCAGCTCAAGAAATTAAGTCTTTACTGAGTCCTCAACTTCTAGGAATGAAAATCAAAAATCGATTGGAAATCATTAGAAACAGGATGAACCAATCTACAAACTGGTCAACTCGCATCCATCAGATGCAGCAAGAGACGGCTTTGGCCCAGTCCCAAACCCAAGTTTGGCGGCAGACAACACAGAAAGTTCAATCTGAACTAGCACAACACCAAAGGCTTGCTAAGACTTAAAAAGTTTAATTTACTGTAGATATTTGTTATTAGGAGTTCAATCATGTTCAATAACACAAATTTAAAGTTTGGAGTTAATATTATCGGTCATGTGAGTGGCGAGTTTGGTTTGGGCGGGGGTGTGCGAGGGACTATCAGAGCGATAGAAGCAGCTAACATTCCTTTTACAATCAAGGATATGAAAGAAGATTCGCAACGCAACTTAGATTCTACATACACCAATTTTTCCAGCGATCATTCTTATCCCATTAATATCGTCCATACCAACCCGCACGAGTCATTGTTGAATTGTATCGAGCCTGAATATTTTAAGGATCGCTATAATATTGGTTTTTGGATTTGGGAACTTCCGGTATTTCCAGATTTTTTCATGGGAGCTTTTAATCGATTTGATGAGGTGTGGACTTACAGTAATTACACTGCTGAAACTATTTCCGATGTCTCGCCTCTTCCCGTGGTCAAATTACCGCCTAGCATTTATTTACCGCCCAACGAATTGGGCAGAGAAGCTTTAGGATTACCCCAAGACAAATTTATTTTTCTGTTCATGTTCGACATGGGTAGCGGTTTTGAGCGAAAAAATCCTTTTGCTACCATTGAGGCGTTTAAAAAAGCTTTTGGGAAGTCTAATGAAGATGTTTTACTGATTATTAAGTTTCGACCTCATCCTTATTATCAAAATCAGTACGCTCAACTAAAAGCCATGACAGAAGACTGGCCATCTATTCAACTTATCGAAGGGCATTTGAGCAAGGAAGAGGTTCATGGATTAGTAGATAATTGTAACTGCTATGTATCGCTACATCGGGCTGAGGGTTTTGGTTTGACTATGGCAGAGGCAATGTATTACGGCAAGCCAGTCATAGCTACCGCTTATTCATCCAATACCGATTTTATGAATGTCGGCAATAGTTTTTTGGTGAAATACGATTTAGTGGCAACGACTGAAGCTTATGGACTTTATCCAAAAGGTAGTATCTGGGCTGAGCCGGATATCGATCGTACAGCTTCCCTCATGCAGTATGTTTTTGAAAATTATCCGCAAGCACAGCAAGTAGGAGCGAGAGCAGCTAAGGAGATTAGGTCTTTATTCAATCCAGAGGTTATTGGTCAAAAAATTAGACATCGCCTGGAATATATTATGAGGACAATAGAAGAGAAAAAGTTGTTTGAATCGCAAGCTCAAGCTTGGAAGCAAGCAGCGCTGCTTGCTCAACAAGAATTAGATCGAGCAAAATTTCCAGTGCCACACCCTCGCACTTAGGAAGGAAACATGGTTTTTAAGAGTTTCTTTCCTAAAGCGAAATTATCTCCAAGCATGAAAAGTTGCTCGCCCCGTTTGCGGAATAGGGAAATCTACTAAGCTCACTAATTCGACTTTGCTAAATCCGGCAACTTTCAGCATGGCTATCACGGCTGCTGGATTTGCCCCACACCAATTAGTTGGATCGTTAGCAAATTCTGTACCGGGATAAAACACCATAGCCGGTCTGTCTTCGGAAAAGAGTTCAACCGTTGTTTCCAATATCAGTTGATTTCCAGTGACGCTAAAAACTTTCTCTAAAGAGAGTAGGGGGTGACGCATATGGTAAAGTACGCCCAGGCACAGAACTAAGTCAAAAGTCCCAATTTTATCTGGAGAAAGATCGAGTATATCTATTTCCAGAGCTTGTACTTTTGAATTGAGAGCTCTCCGTGCTAGATCGAATCCCGATTTCCCATCCCAGCTATGCCACGCATAGGAATCGGTTGCGAGAACGCGACTAGCACCCCGACGCTCTGCTTCAAATGAGAAAAAACCATTCCAAGTACCTATGTCAAGCACAGTCATTCCATCTAGCTTTTCAGGCATTTTTATCCTAAGTAGTTTCTCCGCGCTATCATCTTGTCCAGGTGTTATTATTCCGTTCCCCATATCTATCTGATGAAACCAATGTTTACTTGCTACTTGTTCTTTCAATTCATCTATACTCAGGGGAACTACTGGAAAATCATCTACAGGGGGAAGAAATTCTTTCACCATTTCCCTATTGGGCATTGTGAAGTTTGTCATTAATTTGCTGCCCCTCTCTTCCTCTGGAAGACGCTGCTGAAATTCCTGGGCCTCAAGCATCTTTTTTATAACACTGGCTCGGCTCAAACCTAACTTTAGTTCATTTAACCAACCTTCTAATCCATCAGGATCAGCTTCGCGCTCAAAGATTACCCAATAGGCCATCCATAGATAACTTTTGTCGTTTTTCGCATGAGTGGATAAAGTCTTTTGGATGGATTCTTCCAAGCGTTTAGTTGCTTCAGGGTTCATGGTAGTTCCTCTAATCTCGTTCATATTATTTTAAGGCAAGTAGGCTCTATGAGCCTGTATTAAATTACCAAATACAGGATCACTTGCACGGAAAATTAGAAAATCTTGGGTTCTAACTCTAAGGCGTGACGGTAACAAGAACTCGCTTCATCAATTTGCCCTTTCTTAGTCAAAACTTCACCCAAATTATAGTGGAACCAAGAGAAATCAGGCTTAAGTTCTATGGCGCGGCGGTAACAAGCGATCGCTCCTTCCACATCTCCTTGATGGCGCAACATATCCCCTAAATTGTTGTGGATATACGGATCGTCAGGTTTTAACTCGATCGCGCGACGGTAACAGTTCATCGCTTCCTCCCGCTGACCTTTTGCACTCAAAGCATCGCCTAACAATTGGTAAGGTTTATACTCATTTGGTTTAACCTCAATAGCGTGGCGGTAACAAGCGATCGCCCGATCCGTATCATTCTTTTGCGCCAAGAGCATCCCCAACTGCAAGTGCGCCTCACCGCATTCGGGATTTACTTGTAAAGCCATCTGATAAAAGACGATCGCCCCATCCGACCAATTCTTCCGCACCAAAGCATCAGCCAACCCAACATAAAGCTCAGCATCATTCGGCGCAATCTCCAAAGCCTTGTGATACAGTTGCACATCATCCGGGTTATGATCGATCGCCTTTCGATACAAACCCATCGCATCCCGCAAATCCCACTGCGATCGCATCCTCAAAGCATCAGCCAACTTTTGCGAAAGCCACGGCAAATCCGCCTGAATTTCCGCAGCGCGGCGGTAAGCGGCGATCGACTCATCCCACCGTTCCAGGTTCTCAAAAGCCGTTCCCATGTTGTAATAAGTCCACGGAAAATCAGGATTTAACTCTGCGGCGCGTCGGTAAACATCGATCGCTTCCTCCCACCTTTCCATTTCTAGCAGCGCATCGCCCAATTTGCTCTGCGACCAGAAGAAATTCCGATTAACTTCGTTAGCACGCCGGTACGCAACAACCGCCTCATCCCAGCGTTCCAAATTCACCAGCGCTTCTGCTAAATTGTTGTGCGCCCAAAAATGGTCGGGATTGAGTTCGATCGACCTTTGGTAAGCCGAAATTGCCTCATCCCACCTGCCCAGCTTAATCAGCGCGTCTGCTAAATAGTTGTGCGACCAACTAAAATCAGGATTTAATTCTGTTGCTTTGCGGTAAGCATTCACGGCTTCTTCCCACCGTTCCAGCTTCAGCAACACATCTGCTAAATTGTTGTGAGACCAGCTAAAATCAGGATTTAATTCGATCGCTTTTCGGTAGGCATTTACAGCTTCTTCCCAGCGTTCCAACTTCACCAGCGACTCAGCTAAATTGTTGTGCGACCAAGAAAGAGCGGGATTGTTTCTAATCGCATTAGTGTAAGCTTCTACCGCCGCTTCCCACTGTTCTTGATTTCTGAGAAGTTCGCCCAATTCGTGATAAGCGGAGCCCGCATTTGGGTTCAACTCAACCGCGCGCCGGTAACACTCAATTCCCTTATCTACCTTACCTTGCTCGATCAAAGTTTTGGCTAAATTTTCGTGTTCCTCGGCGGTGCCGGATTTGGGGTCGATCGCAAATGCTCGATACCAAGCCTCAGCCGCCGCCTCCGGCTTGCCTAACTGCGTCAACAGTTTCGCAAAATTGCGGAAAGCACCGGCAAAATCCGGTTTCAGCGCGATCGCCTTTTCGTAAGCAGAAACCGCTTGCTGCCACTGTTCTTGCTGCGCGCTAATGCTGCCGTAATTAGCATAAGCTTCTGCAAAATTTGGGTTAATTTCTATTGCTTTGACATAGCAACTTTTAGCTTCATCAATTTTTCCGCCAGCTTGCAGGGCGTTGCCCAGCATTTTGTAAAGCGGCGCTTCCGGCTTAATTTGCAGCGCTTTCTTGCAAGCTGCGATCGCCTGTTCCAATTTGCCCTGAGCAAAATAGCCTTCTGCCAGTATTTTGTATGCTTCTGGATCTTCTATATTAATTGTAGAATTAACTGCCTGCTGCACTGGCGGCTTAACTGGGGGCTGGACTGGGGGCTTAACTGCGGTTACAGAAGGCTGTTGCTTAACTGCACCGTTTGTTCCATTTGCACCCGCCAAAGTTTCCTTTCCCTCGCTGCCGTTTCTGGCATTAGCTGCGTTCAGTTCAATAGCTTTGCGATAATATGCTGTCGCTTCCTCTAACTTGCCTTGTTTTTTGAGCGCTTCGCCCAAATTTTGGTAAGCCGTCGCCACATTAGGATTTAATTTTATGGCGCGATCGTAACAGGCGATCGCTTCGGCGAATTTTTCCTGCCGGAAAAAAGCGTCCCCCATATTCAAGTGTTCCCCCGGCGCTACTTTTTCCGGTTCCAAACTAAATGCTTGATACCAGCACTGCTGGGCTTCTTCCGGTTTGTTAATTTGTCCGAATACTTTTGCTAAATTCCGGTAAACTCCCGCGAAATTCGGCTTAATCGCGAGCGCCTTTTGATAAAATCCGATCGCCTCCTGCCATTTTTGCTGCTGCGCGCCCAGGCTGCCCAAATTCGCATATACTTCCGCAAAATTCGGTTCTATTTCAATCGCTTTAGCGTACCAGTGCCGCGCCTCTTCCATCCTGCCTTGAGCTTGCAGCGCGTTGCCCAAAGTCTTGTAAGCGGGTGCAAAATTGGGGTGAATCTTCAAAGCTTGTTCGCAGGAGGCGATGGCTTCTTCTATTTTTCCTTGGGATAAGTATGTTTCTCCCTGTTGGTTAAATTGAACCGCTGTTGATTCTGTATTCACTGTTGATGGCATATGGGCGGCGGCTCCAGAGGCAGGAATTAAATAGGGTAGTCTAAACGTTTCACAATTATACTCGCGTTTGACACTAAGAGTAGCGGGCTTGTTCCCCTCATTCTTAATTTTTTTGACTCTCGGTGCTGGCGAGGAACCGGGATTATCGGCTGATTTTTTGATTTTACGGCTAAATATGTAAGAATCAGTACGGTTTATGGCGGATTTGCACGCCTGTCCCGATTTTTGTAGCTAAAGAGTCGATCGCCCGTTTTGTAAAGAAAAGTAAACACTGCCGGTTCTTGCTTGTAACTCACATCTTGCACCATTCTCAAGAACGGGCCGGAAAGCCTGTTCCTAAACAAGTAATTGAGAATAGTGCAACATCTCAGTTGTAAGATGCTTTCTTGTGGACTGAGCAAGGGAGATTGCACCCTTTTCTATAGGCTTTTTACGGGCGGGCTAGAAGCCCAACCCCTACTCCCCACAACACAACAAATTCACTTTTTGTGGAACAGGCCGAAAAGCCTGTTCATAAAATGCTAATTGACAATGGTGCAAGATGTGCGAGCAAACCCAAACGAGAATAGCCTTTTTAGCAAAAAACGATCGCCCTTTTGCGAGAAAGCGATCGCCTTTTTTTTTTCAACAATTAGTTAACAACTATTAGCAATTACTAATTAAGCTGCTGCGTCTGCGTCTGCGTCTGCTTCTTCGGCTTCAGCACCTGCTTGAATTCCCAGCACGCTAACAACCACCTGATCTGGTTCGCCGAGAGCTACCACTCCTTCAGGCAAAACTAATTCGTGAATGTGCAGCGCATCCCCAACCTTTAAATTAGAAATATCTACTTCAATTCCTTCAGGAATGCTGTCTGGTTTGCACTTAACTGCGAGTTGCGTCAGTACGGTATCCAGGATGCCGCCTTCTAGCTTGACGCCGACAGCTTCGCCGACAAAATTCAGCGACAATTCAACTTCCAGGCTGTCTTGAGTCGCCACGGAGAAAAAGCTCAGGTGGTAAGGATAGCCCTTCCAAGGATGAACTTGAACTTCCCGGAGCAATGTTTTTCCGCTCCAAGAGAGGTCGGGAATGCTGAGGTCAATTAGGGCATTGTTGACTACGTGCTTTTTGAGCAGGTGTTCAACTGTTTTGGCTTTGATGGTAAGGGAAATGGATTCAGAGCCTTTGTGCCCGTAGAGGACGGCGGGAATCAATCCAGAGCGGCGGAGGGCGTTAGGTTTGCTGCCTTCTGCCCGCTTTTGACATTCTACTGCGAGTTCCATTTTATGACTTTCTGCTGATTGTTTTCACATTTTACCAGAATTGTGATATTGCGATCGAACATTAATCAGACTCAGGTCAACGGTCACACTTTAACTAGCTTGTAGGGTGCGTCAGTATTGAGTTTATGACAAAAAATTTAGGTCCGATCAACTGACGCACCCTACGAATTGAACCAGTTGCGTATGTTCCGATTAAATTCGCTGAAGGTATTGATAATTTTCATTTTCCACACACTTGAGCAATTCCAGCATTTTTCTGAGACGGTACGTTCCTGATTGATACTCTTCTTTTGAAGGGTAATCACCAAGCTTAGTAAGAACTGCATCGCTTTCACTGATGATTGCTTCGCTGAAAATTTTCTTGAACTGCTGGCGAATATCTTGATTTAATTCAACTAGAGGCAGAATTACATTTTCTTCATCTAGGTAAATTTGGGTTTCGACTGATTCGCCACCTATTTTTGAAAATGCTGATTTTGCTAACCATTCGTAAGTAGCTGCTGTTATTCTTACACTATCGGACGGTTCACCATTTGCTGAATAAAAACTGATGTCAAACATTGGGATTACTCCTGCTACTAAACATCTAGAAACTCGTTCAAAGGAATATTTTCGGCATAAGCTATACCTGCTTTTATAAATTTTGCCTTGCCAGATCCCGAAATTCTATCGGCACTTACAACTGCAATGACAGTAGCAGTATCAATAATTTCATTAACTGCTTTTCCTGAAAGGTATGTGGTTTTGATTTCTATATGCGGTAAGTTTGTTTTTCTTTCCTCTAAGGTTGACTGTGAATCTTTGATATTTTCTCTCGTGTATTGATTATGAAGATCCCGAATTATTTCTTTTACTTGCGAGGCCTCATTGGGAGCGAGAATCAAAATGTCTCCTTTCGGATCGTTGCCAGTAGTTCTCTGGGATGGAATGCCAGCTTCAGCTAACTTTCCGATTACCCAGCCAACCAAATCTCGATGAAGGGTTAGTTGATATATCAGACGAGCTTCATCGGTCATTGGAGCCTCGTCACACATGAGATAGACCCTTTTTGTCTATTATAACTAAACCTGTTATGATTGTGCGGCTACAGGCGTACCGTCAGCAGAGAGCAAAGCGCGTTTCGGGCCGTGAATCGGGTCTTCTACAATAATAGTTTGGTCGCGGCTCGCACCGAGAGAAACGATCGCGATCGGCACTTCCATCAAATCTGCCAAAAATTTCAGATAATCCAATGCTTGCGGCGGTAAATCTTCCAAATTCCGGCACTCTTCCGTAGACTGTTTCCAACCGGGAAGGGTTTCGTAGATAGGTTGGCACCGAGCAAATATCCGGGAACTTTTCGGGAAATCAACACATTTTTCGCCGTCAATTTCGTAAGCAACGCAAACTTTTATTTCTTCTAATTCATCCAAAACATCTAGTTTGGTAATTGCCAGACAGTCAAGGCCGTTGATGCGGACTGCGTAGCGGCCGATTACCGCATCGAACCAACCGCAGCGGCGTTTTCTGCCGGTTGTCGTGCCGAATTCTGCACCTCTCTCGCCCAAAACTGCTCCTATTCCATCTACCATTTCAGTAGGGAATGGGCCTTCTCCGACGCGGGTTGTATAAGCTTTTGCTACCCCAATTACGCGATCGATCGCTGTCGGGCCGACTCCGGTTCCCACACAAGCACCGCCTGCGATGGGATTGCTGGAAGTAACGTAAGGATAAGTGCCGTGGTCTAAGTCTAATAAAGTGCCTTGCGCGCCTTCAAACAGAATATTTTTCCGCTTGTGAAGTCCCTCATAAATCTTCAGGGAACTATCTACTACGTGCGGGCGCAAACGTTCCGCATAAACTCGATATTCATCAATTACGTCTTGCGGATTTAAAGGCGGCAAATTGTAGAGTTTTTCCAGAAGGACATTTTTACAATTAATCGTCCATTCCAATTGTTCTTGCAACCCGTCCAAGTCCATTAAATCGAGCATCCGAATGCCAGTGCGTTCCGACTTGTCGGCGTAAGTAGGGCCAATGCCGCGTCCCGTCGTCCCGATTTTATAATTTCCCCGCTGCGTTTCCGATGCTACATCAATTAATCGATGATAGGGCATCGTGACGTGAGCCGTCTCCGAAATCATCAGCGAGGCAGTCGAAATATTCAGTGCTTCTAGCTGATCTAACTCTGCAATTAAAACTTTAGGGTCGATGACCGTACCGCAGCCGATAATACACTCTTTATCAGGGTAGAGAATCCCAGACGGAATTAAGTGCAGCTTGAAAGTCTGACCGTTGACTACCACGGTGTGACCCGCGTTGACGCCCCCTTGGTAGCGGACAACGATATCTGCGGATTTGCTGAGCAAATCGGTAATTTTGCCTTTTCCTTCATCGCCCCACTGGGCGCCGATCACAACTACGTTAGCCAAGGGTTTCTCGCGTTCAGTTCAGGTTGACACAATCTCCGATTATGTATGAATGCGTCCGAAATGTCAAATAAATTTTTGTTACAATTGAGAGACTTGAGGCTGTATTGCTCTCAAAAACCAACTTCGGGCCCTATCGGGGGACTTGGGAAGGGAGAGTAGGAGAGGGGAAGAATGGGTGAGGATTTGACGAGTTTTTAGGGGAATCCCACGTGCAGCTTAAGCTTAAATGTGGAAGAGTTTACCTGCTGGAGGTTGTTGGCTAGTATTTGGGAAAACCCGGTTTCTGGCCGCTGATGCGTCTAGGACTAAATTACAAATTCTTCAATCCTTCAATTCTTCAATCCTTCAATTCTTCAATCCTTCAATTCTTTCAATCTAAAATCTAAAATCTAAAATCTAAAATCGCATGACTTTACACGCTGAGTTGCACCGCCATCTGGGTGGTTCTGTTGTTCCTAGGGTGCTGTGGCGGTATTTCGACCGCCACAATGCTGAGATGGTTAATCGATTTCAAGAATACTCGGAGTTTGAGGAGTTTTACACTCGTCCGCGCAATACTCTGAATGAGTATTTGGAACTGCACACGCTGGTAGAAAGCGTTCAAACTGTTGAGACTTTGCCTTATTTCATCTATCGGTTGATGCGGGGCGCTTACGTGTTTGAAAATCTGGCTTATTTGGAGTTGCGCTATACGCCTTATTTGCGGACTCCCGAACATTTGGAACAGTCAGAACGCATTGATTTGATGGCAGAAATTGTACAGGTTGTGGGCAAGGCAAGTCAAATTAGCGATTGTCCGATTGTTACCAGCCAAATTTTGTGCATGCACTCGCGTTTGCCTTATGAGGTGAATCGGGCGATCGTCGATTTGGCAGCCGGGATGGGAGAATATGTTTGCGCGATCGATATAGCTGGCGGGGATGATTGTATTGGCGATCGTTTGGAGGAGTTTGTCGGATTGTACCAGTACGCGAGGTCGATCGGCATCAAAACTACCGGCCACCTCTACGAAACTACCTCTGGCTGTTATCCCGAACTTTTGCCCTATCTGATGCGTATCGGCCACGGGATTCAAATTCCGTTAAAATATCCCGAACTGCTGCCAGAAGTCGCGCGCAGGGGTCAATGCTTGGAAGTTTGCCCGACTACCTATCTCAAAACGGGAACGTTGCAGGATATGCGCGAATTGAAGGTTGTGTTCGATCGATGTTTTGAAGCTGGTGTGGATATTGCCATTTGCACCGACAACGCGGGATTGCACAACGTGCGGCTGCCTTTCGAGTACGAGAATTTGTTAACTTTGGATATCATTGATTTTCGGCAATTGCAAGCGTGTCAAGAAGCTGCTTTTCGCCATGCTTTCGCGTGGCCCTACGGGGAGAGGCCCGTGAAGATGTTGACTGGTTTGTTGCAGCATGAGTCGGTTGGTGCGATCGTGAATTAGCTATGTCAGCTTCTCTC
This sequence comes from Microcoleus sp. M2_D5, assembly GCF_036701935.1. Classification (NCBI taxonomy): domain Bacteria; kingdom Bacillati; phylum Cyanobacteriota; class Cyanophyceae; order Oscillatoriales; family Microcoleaceae; genus Microcoleus; species Microcoleus sp. M2_D5. Next base: position 93,986 of record NZ_JAUBRP010000002.1, read on the forward strand.
AATGGTTCGCAGTGAGGAATGCAAGTTTTTATTCATAGAGAGGACTTGCATTTCTTACTACGAACCGACTAATTTTTCAATCAAAAACGGGTGGCCACAAATCAGAAATTGGCAATTCCCAGCCAGGGAAAAACTCTGGAATTGTCAATATGTCTCCATCTCTGAGAACTTCCGGCTCGGCTGCTGTACGATATACTGTGAGAGTTAATCTGTCCGGGTCAATCAATATTCCCACTTCCGTTCCCAGACTCAAAAATGATTGTATTTTTTCGTTGATAGGTTTGATGCGATCGGTTTTAGATTTAATTTCCACCATCAAGTCAGGAACCAATTCTACAAAATCCCGCCGACTCCGCTTCAGCTTTTCTGCTTTGACAAAAGATACATCTGGTGCGCGCAAGTCACTATTTGGTAAAATAAAGCCAGCGCTGGAACCCGTTAATCGGCCCAGCTTGCGTGGCAGTACCCAAATTCCCAAAAGAATAATTAACCGAGAACCAATTTCATCGGAGGTGTAATCGCATGGGCCCTTTGCAATGATATTCCCCTGTATTAACTCTAGTCGCCATTCAGGATGTTCGGCTTGTACTTTTTCTAAGTCTTTGACAGTTAGTGACATGAGCGATTCTCCGTCTAATACCTAAGCCTATCATAAACTAAGCTTTAATTAAAAGAGCAAAGAGATATTTGGAAAATTATAATAAGCATCTGGCGATCGGCAATCGGTAGCAAGTTATATTTTGAAGGCAGAATCATCAATATAAAAAGATAAAAAAAAGATGACAAATATGGACGCTTACTGGATGCCATTCACTGCCAACCGACAGTTTAAAGCGAATCCGCGAATATTCGTTTCGGCAAAAGATATGCACTTTACAACTGATGATAACCGCTCAATTTTAGATGGTACTGCGGGGCTGTGGTGCGTGAATGCAGGACACGCCCGCGAGACAATTGCCGAAGCAGTTAAACAGCAGGTTTTGCGTTTGGATTACTCTCCGGCTTTTCAGATGGGACATCCGGGGGCTTTTGAATTAGCGGAACGTTTGGTAAAGATGATTCCGGGCAATTTCGATCGCGTTTTCTTTACTAATTCGGGTTCGGAATCTGTAGAAACAGCGTTAAAAATTGCCATTGCTTATCACCGGGTGAAAGGTGAAGGAACTCGCCAAAGATTGATCGGCAGGGAACGCGGCTATCACGGCGTTGGTTTTGGGGGAATTTCTGTCGGCGGTATCGGTACAAACCGCAAGTTTTTTGGCAGTTTGCTGACGGGAGTCGATCATTTGCCTCACACTCACAGTCTCGAACACAATGCTTTCAGCCGCAAACAACCGGAATGGGGAGCGCATTTGGCGGATGAATTGGAGCGGATTGTCGCTTTGCACGATGCGTCGAATATTGCAGCGGTAATTGTCGAACCTGTGGCTGGTTCTACAGGGGTTTTGATTGCGCCGAAAGGTTATTTGGAGCGGCTGCGGGCGATTTGCGACAAGTACGGAATTCTGCTGATTTTTGATGAGGTAATTACTGGATTCGGGCGACTCGGATCGAGTTTTGCAACGGAATATTTTGGGGTGGTTCCCGATATTGTGACGGCGGCGAAAGGGATAACTAACGGTACGGTGCCGATGGGTGCGGTGTTTGTGAAAGAAGGCATTTACGATGCTTTTATGAATGCTCCTGAAAATGCGATCGAGCTTTTTCACGGTTATACTTATTCTGGTCATCCTCTGGCTTGTGCGGCTGCTTTGGCGACGCTGGATATTTATGAGGAAGAAAGGCTGTTTGAACGAGCTGATAAGATGGCTGGTTATTGGGAAAATGCGGTGCATTCTTTGAATGGGGTGCGGCACGTAATTGATGTTCGCAATTTGGGACTGGTAGCGGGTATTGAGTTGGAATCTATTGCTGGGAAGCCTGGGAAACGGGCTTTTGATTGTTTCTTGCAGTGCTATGAAAAAGGGTTGCTAATTCGCACGACGGGTGATATTATTGCTTTGTCGCCACCGCTGATTATTGAGAAGGAACATATCGATCGCATTGTGGAGATTTTGACTGGGGTTTTGCAGGAGATGGAGTGAGATTCAAATGAGATTTTGCACCATTCTCGCTTAACAGGCAAGATGCCTGTTCCACAAAATTAACAGGCAAGATGCCTGTTCCACAAAATTAACAGGCAAGATGCCTGTTCCACAAACAGTAAATTTTTTGTGGGGAGTAGGGGTTGGGCATCCTGCCCGCCCGTAGAAGGCTTATTGAAAATGGTTCAAATAATTAAAAAGCGCTATAATACTTGACAAGTAACTACGAATTACGAATAACTATGGTGCAATTAACTGCAAAAATCTCTGCTAACGAGTTGGCAAATTTGGCTGTAGATTTGATTCGGAAAACTGGGTGCGAGTACGGTGATGTGCGTTTTTGCAGTTATCGAAGGCAGAATCTTTACGCGCGCGATCGATCTTTAAGTCAACTGTCAGATAATGTAAGTTCCGGTTTTGGCGTGCGAGTGCTTCTAGACGGCGCTTGGGGGTTTGCAGCCAGTCACAGCAAAACGCCGGCAGAGGTTGCAAGAATAGTGGCTTTGGCTGTAGAAATCGCTAGAGGCAGTCGCTTAACTCAGAAGGAACCGGTGCGGTTAGTACCAGTCGAAAAATATGTCGATACCTATGTAACTCCCATCGCCATTGACCCTTTTTCTGTACCCGTTGCTGATAAAGCGGAACTGCTGCTAACTATCAACGAGCGGCTGCTAGCACACGGCGCACAAAGCATCAAAAAAGCTTCTTCTTTTTTGCAGTCAAGCCGCGAAGACAAGGTTTTTGCTTCTACAGAAGGGTCGCTAATCGAACAAACAATCTACCGCAGCTATCCGGGTTTTGGCTGTACGGCAATTGCGGGCGGCGATGCCCAAAGTCGCAGTTACGATCGCCCTCCACTTAATATCGGTTACGAACATATTAATCCAGATGATTTGTTGAGTCAAGTCGAAAGAGTTGCCGCCGAAGCTATTGAGAAAGTCAGCGCTCCCAAAATCCCTGCTGGTATTTGCAAATCCCTGATTCTCAAGCCGACAAATTTGTTCTTAACTATCCACGAATCTGTCGGACATCCAACGGAATTAGACCGGGTTTACGGCTATGAATCTAATTTTGCTGGCACGAGCTTTGCTACTACTGATAACTTAAATAAACTGCAATACGCTGCACCTTGGGTGAATTTTAAGTGCGATCGCACTCAACCAGGTGGCCGCGGTACAATGGGTTACGATGATGAGGGCGTAAAATCACAAGAGTGGTACGTTGTCAAGGATGGAATTTTAGTTGATTATCTCACTGACAGAGAGACGGCTTATCGCCTCGGACGCGGTAGCAGCAACGGTTCTGCTTGCGCTGACAGTTGGTCGAGCGTGCCGATGGTGAGAATTCCCAATTTGGGATTGGAGCCGGGCCCGGATGGCGGCAGCCATACTGCTACTTTGGCACAGATGATTGCGGATACGGAAGACGGGATTTTAATCGACGGTATGGGTAGTTATTCGATCGACCAGCAGCGGCGCAATTTTCAATTCGGTGGCGATGCTTTTTGGAAGGTGGAAAAAGGTAAAGTTGTCGGTATGTTGAAGGATGTAACTTATCAGGCGATGACTACTGATTTCTGGAATCAAATAGATGCGATCGGGCCGGCTTCGGAGCTGGTTCAGTGCGGTACTCATATATGCGGAAAGGGCGAGCCGATGCAGGTTGCTCAGATGACTCACGCTTGTGTGCCGGTGCGAGTGAGGGATATTCAAATTGGGTAATAGGGCATGGGGCATGGGGCATCGGTTCTTAGTTATTAGTTAATTGCTAACAATGCCCAATTCGCAATGCCCAATTCGCAATGCCCAATTCGCAATGTCCAATTCGCAATGCCTAATTACCAATCATGATTGTAACAACATCGCCCGCAATTTTAAGTGAAGACCAAGCCTTATCTGTAGTAGAAAAAGCAGTCAAACTATCCAAAGCAGAGGAAGTATTTGTCAGTCTCTCTACTGGCGAGGAATCTCTTTCCCGATTTTCGGAAAATCAAATCAGCCAAAATATCAGCAAAACTGTATTTAGCCTGAACATTACTAGCTATTTCGGTAACAAAAGCGCCTCTGCTGCTGTTACAGAATTTGATGAAGATGCGATCGCCTCCGCCGTCAAGCGATCGGAAGAATTGGCCCGAATTGCGCCCGCAGACCCCGAATGGATGCCCCTGCTGCCGCCTCAAACCTACGATTTGCGATCGCCCGCATTCGACGCAGCAACGGCAACTGTATCGCCTCTAGCACGGGCAAAAATGGTGCAGCAAGCTTGCGCCATTGCTTCCCAGGGGGGGGCTCACGGTTCGGGTACTTTGAGCGCTGAGGCGTCGCTGTACGCGATCGCCTCGTCAACCGGACTCCGCGCCTGCAACCAGTCTACAGACGCGGATTTCAGCTTTACTGCTCGCATTGACAACGGTTCTAGCTGGGCGAAGAGCACTGCTTGGAGTATCAACGAATTGCCCATCGCCCAATTAGCAGAACAAGTGCTCGATCGGGCGATCGCATCCCGCAACCCGCGCCCCATCACTCCCGGCGTTTATCCGGTAATCTTTGACGGCGCTGCTTTTGCGGGCTTGCTACCCTGGGTAATTTGGAGTTTGGATGCGAGGGCTGCGGATGAGGGGCGATCGTTTATGTCGATCGCCGATTCAGAGGGAAAACCCGCTGGAAACCGCGCCGGGGAACAACTTTTTAGCCCGTTAGTGCAAGTGCAGCGCGATCCGGCTCATCCTTTGCTGCGATCGAATACTTTTTTCGGCGACGGATTGAGCAATAACTATTTGGAAATCATCAAAGATGGCGTGCCTCAAAGTTTGTCTTATTCCCGATACTGGGCCGCACAAAAAGGCCAAGAGGCAAAAGGTGCTTATTACCCGATCGTGATGACAGGTTCCGACCAAAGTTTAGCAGATTTAGTGGCTCAAACCGAGCGAGGAATTTTTGTCAGTCGAGCTTGGTACGTGCGCTACGTTAATCCGAAAACATTGGAAGTAACGGGGATGACTCGCGATGGTACTTTTTGGATTGAGGATGGCAAAATTGCTTACCCGATTAAAAACCTGCGTTTCAATCAAGTTTTACCTGATATGTTGCGCGATGTGGATGCAGTTAGTGCGGTGAAGCGTTATGGCGGTAGTGTCGTTCCCGGAGTGCGCGTGAAAGCTTTTAATTTCACGAGTATTACTGACAGTTTGTGACTTGCACATTTCTAACAATCTGTAGGGGCGGGTTTCATATCATGCCCGATCGATTAACCATAATATCCCGGTCGGGGCGGGTTTTTGAGATGGAAGATTGTTGGCAGGTATTGTTGGTGAACCCGCCCCTACAAAAATCGCGGTCACTCGACCGGACATGATATCACAAACAATCACAGCCCACAAAGAACAATCTCTCAAACCCGCCCCCACTGACAGTTTGTGACTTGCACATTTCTAACAATCTGTAGGGGCGGGTTTCACAAACAATCACAGCCCACAAAGAACAATCTCTCAAACCCGCCCCCACCCTGATTAATGCGAGTGATTTATCGTGAAGGTAGAGTATTTATTTTGATAGTTAGGATTAAAACCAGCTATTATAGTCATCAGTCTGGTGTCTGTTGTTAGTAACAATTCCCAATTCCCAATTACCAATTATCAATGAATCAATATTTTGCTACAGTTGCGCGCGGTTTAGAAACAGTTGCCGCCCAAGAATTAGAACGTTTAGGGGCGCAGGATGTCAAGCCCGATTTTACTGGGGTTTACTTTGCGGGCGATCGCGCTTTATTGTACCGCGTCAATCTGTGGTCTAGAACAATTTTTCGAGTGCTAATGCCGATCGCCGAATTCCGGTGTTACAACTCGGATATGCTCTACCGCGAAGTGCAGAAAATCCCCTGGGACGAATACTTATATCCCGAAAATACTTTAGCAGTAAACTGCACCGGCGGCAACGAAAAGTTGAACCACACTCACTTTACAGCTTTGCAGGTCAAAAATGCGATCGCCGACCAACAGCGCCTTCAATTTAACAAGCGTTCTAATGTCGATGTAGAGCATCCCGATTTGCAAATTAACATTCACATTCATCAAGATAGAGCTATTTTAAGTTTAGACAGTTCTGGAGGCAGTTTGCACCGCCGGGGATATCGACCTGCGATGGGGCTTGCTCCCCTCAAAGAAACCCTAGCTGCGGCTTTGTTGGAGATGGCAGAATGGACGCCAGATTTGCCGTTTTTAGACCCGATGTGCGGTTCGGGAACTTTGCCTTTGGAAGCGACTTTAAAGGCGTTGAATATTGCGCCGGGATTGTTTCGAGAAAAGTTTGGATTTATGACTTGGCGGGATTTTGACGAACCTTTGTGGGATAAATTGTGGGCCGAAGCTGAAAACAGCGAATTGCCGGAACTTAAAGAGGTGATTGCAGGGTGCGATCGCGATTTTGATATGTTAACTCAAGCTCGCACGAACGCGCAGCAAGCTGGTATTTCCGGTAAGATTCAGTTTGCTCAAACCGAGTTATCTCAGTTGGAAGCCCCCGCAGACAGAGGCGTTTTGATTTGCAATCCTCCCTACGGAGAGCGCCTGGGAGATGCTAGCGAATTGGGAGATTTGTACAAGATGTTGGGGGATATTTTCAAGCATCGTTTTAAAGGTTGGAATGCGTTTATTTTGACTGGAAATAAGGAGTTGGGTAAAAAGGTGGGACTCAGAACCTCGCGGCGAATTCCTGTTTATAATGGCTCGATTCCCTGTACTTTGCTCAAGTATGAACTGTATTAAATATTTATAGAACATATCTCGCTCAACTTGGCAATAGCCAATATTAATTGGAAGAGGTTAGGCTGAATGAAAAGCTTTGAAATTGACGCTCACCAACTCATCTTAGGAGATGTTTTAGAAGTGCTGGGCAGTAAAATACCAGACAACTCAATCGATTTAATTTTTGCCGATCCTCCCTATAATATAGGCAAAAATTTCAATGGTTTTAAAGACAAGTGGGAAGTTGAAAACGATTATTTAGAATGGAGTTATACTTGGTTGAACTTATGTGTTAAGAAGCTCAAACATAACGGCAGTTTGTATTTAATGGCGTCAACTCAAAGTATGCCCTACTTTGATTTATATTTGCGCGATCGTTTAACAATCCTTTCTCGAATAGTGTGGTATTATGACAGTTCGGGCGTACAAGCAAAAAAATTTTACGGCTCTCTTTACGAACCAATTTTATATTGCGTCAAGGACAAACGAAATTATACATTTAATTCCTCAGATATTCTGGTAGAGGCAAAAACCGGATCTGTTAGAAAACTAATTGACTACCGCAAGGCTACACCATCACTATATAATTCTAAAAAAGTTCCAGGTAATGTGTGGGAGTTTCCGAGAGTGAGATATCGTATGCCTGAGTATGAGGAACATCCTACCCAGAAACCAACATCGTTGTTAGAAAGAATTATCAAAGCCAGTAGTAATGAGGGCGACGTTGTACTAGATATATTTTCGGGAACTTTTACAACATCATTTGTTGCCAAGCAGCTTAACAGAAAGTCAATCGGCATAGAATTACAAGAAAAGTATCTACAAATAGGATTGCGGAGGTTGCAAATTCCCCCGGAGCAGAGTGAAGAGGCTCTCATGTCTGAAGTCAACTCCGGTGAACTTTCGCCACAGCAGCTAACACTAAACTTACAACTCTAATAAAAATGGAACATGAATTTACAAAAATAATTAAGACCATTTTAGAGGATAACTTTGGCGACATGGGGTATCAAATATTGCGTGAAAGCCAGCTAATTTTATATTTAAATATCAAGACTAAATCTTCCAATAAAGGCTCAAAATCAAGAGGAAGTTTTGCCAACTTATATGCAATCTATGTTTTAGTTGAAGATTATTTGGTGAAAAAATTTGATCTGACAGGAATGTATTCAGATTATGAAGGTGCAGTTTATACGAATCTTTTTAAGAGACAGCGTGAATTACCATTCGGGCAAAAGCTTCAAAATCATGGCTTGAACCATAGGATGAATGAAGAATTTAAAAAATATTTTCCCACTTGTGAGTTCATCCCAATTTTGAGAAATCAGAAAAATAGCAGGTATTGGTTTAACGAAAATTTATTAAAAGTCAAAATCAATGAGAATGAACACAATATAGCCGAAACAGCAATCCAAATAATTGATGCTTACGTTGAAGCTAAGAGAGATAGCTTTGAAAAGTTTATTCAAATTTGTAAAGAAGCTCAAAGATTGACAGAAGTTCAAGTCAGAGAATTTATAAAACAAATGGTAGCGCCAAATGTAGATGCTCGAATTTTCGAGATTGTCAGCTACAGTATATTAAAATATTACTACAATGACAGAGTTATTTATTGGGGTTATGCACTAGACAGACTCCAACAAGAAAATTTAAAGCTGTTTAAAACAGGTAGGACAAATGCTAATGATGGGGGAATTGACTTTGTAATGAAACCCCTAGGACGTTTTTTTCAGGTGACTGAAACTGTAGATGTAAATAAATATTTCCTAGATATTGATAAAATTGAAAGGTATCCGATAACATTTGTAGTTAAATCTTTAGATTCAGATAGTGCAATCAAATCAAAGATTGAAGCACAAGCTCGAAAGCTGTATTCAATAAATGCTATAGTATCTCAGTACATGGAATGTATAGAAGAAATAATCAATGTTCCTATTCTGATAGAAAGATTTGAACAAGCTGTTGCCCAGGGGTACTTAAGCAATATATTGAGCGAGATTATTAAGCAGAGCAGATTAGAATTTAATTATGAAGATGAGGAAGAAAGTCGGGAAATTGAACTATTAGACGTTTCTATAGAAGATGAATGATTCAGTCATTCGATTTTAGATTTTAGATTTTAGATTTTAGAGTAACTTGCGCGAGATAAATCCGGGGGCTTGAGGATGCAAGGATTTTGGATTTTGGATTGATTCGACGGATAAATCACGTGGCGGGTACCATCAAGAAATTATTGGTCATAAAGTCCGTTTGCTTTAGACAATTATTGTTTCCTTACCTTTAACATCTACACCGGCAAAAAAGAAACGTGCGCCGAAACAATCTTCCAGCCTTGAGGAAACTTCCGCCACATCTGACTCTGCCGCCCCAGCCGCACTACTCCATCCATTACACGGCGAAATTCCAGCGTCACAGCCGCCGTGTCTGCACCGAAAGTCACGACTTTGAGGTTGAACATTTCTCGATCGACATTTACAGGCGATCGTCCTTTGCGAAAAGCCCTCACCTCCTCGCTCCCGTACAGGTTCTCCGTCACCCCAAACCGCACGACTTCCGGCGAATCCCAGAACAAATTATCGAGAGTTTCAATATCGTTCGTACAAAGAGCTTTTTCGTATTTTAAATACAGTTCAGTTAACTCAGCCACCACAGCAGCATCATTTATTACACTCATAAATTGTATATTTTAAAAGTATTAACTCTCACAAGTTTTGTTTGCAATAAGGACTCTTCGTCCTTACTACAAACGCAACTAATTAGAGAAAATTAATGCTCAATTTTCAGCGAAATAATCTTGTCACCTTGGCGGATAGCATTGACTACAGACATATCCTCAGTTTTGCCAAAAGTTGTGTGAACTCCGTCTAGATGAGACTGGGGAGAATGGCAAATAAAGAATTGGCTGCCACCCGTATCGCGGCCTGCGTGAGCCATCGATAAAGTTCCTGCCAAATGTTTGTGGGAGTTGATTTCGCACTTGATTTTGTAGCCGGGGCCGCCAGTTCCATTGCCTTTTGGACAGCCACCTTGAATCATAAAGTTAGGAATGACTCGGTGAAAGGACAATCCATCGTAAAAACCTTTTTCCGCCAAGTCAACAAAATTCTTCACTGTGTTAGGCGCATCCGCATCGAACAAGTCCAAATTGATTGTGCCTTTGTCGGTTTCCATAATAGCGCGGGTCATGATTTCTCCTGGCTTCCTAAAATGAGTGTGTTGCCTGCGTGTTAATTGCGGACTTCGCTTTTATAGCGACAGGTTTAAAACTGTCGTTATATTTTGGCTTTCAGCAGTGTAGCATATTCCGGCAACTCTCATAGGACTTATGTGCGCTTTCTGAGGAAACCCGGTTTATTATTGCGAGATTTCTGGTTAGCAAAGCCAATCTTTTCGGATACACCGGCTTTGTTACAGTCAGTCATATTTTAATTGTTGGTTGCTTGCGGGTGCTCGGCTTCTTCCTGAATATCGTTCATATTAAAAATGAAAGGAACCCGACTCGAACCGGCGCCCATAACCAGCACTTTTGGCATCTGAGCGCCGCCGCTTCTCCAAGCTTCTATAGCCTCTTTTTGGAGAACTAAATTGCCGCCTTGAGCCTTCAAAGTTTCAGCTAAAAGTCTTTGAGCTTCGGCTCTACCTTGAGCGCGGTTAATGTCGGCTTGAGCCTGTTGTTCTGCTTCCTGAGCCACATAAACAGCCCTTTGCGCCCGCTGTTCAGCAACCTGTTTCTCCTCAACCGCTTTCGCAAAATCTGCAGAGAATCGAATGTTAACAACGCTCGTATCGAGTACGATTACATCATACTTTGATAGCCTTTCTTTCAGCGCAGTATCAAAGTCTCGCTTCAGTTCACTTCTTTGAGTAATAGATTGTTCTGCCGTTCTCAGTGCAGCAGCTGTTTTAAATGCTTCTTGAGTCTGAGGAGCAATAATTTTTGAGACTATATTCTCCAAAGTTCCTTGAGTTCTTCTGATCTCAACTATTCTCTCAGCATCGAGGCGAAAGTTGATCGCAAAACTAGCATTTAAATCCTGAAGGTCTTTAGTAGCACTCTGGGCGGGAACTTCAAATTTTTGCACTGTTACATCGTACACATCTACCTTGGATATCAGCGGTGGTCTGAGGTGAAACCCCTCTAACAATGCTCCATCTCTGGCTTTTCCTAAAACGCTGATTACTCCTGCTTCACCTGGATTGATGACGACAAAAGAGTTTAAGCCTAGGAGTAGCACACTTACTAATATAATTCCCGCGATTGCTGATGATATGTTTTGGAAACTTTGACTTTTCAACTTCGACGCTCCTTTGTGATTATTCCATTATAATGGTTAAATAGATTGGGTCGCCTCTAAATTCTCAAATCTAAAATTATTATCTAAAATGGATGGGGTTGCCTCTGAAATCTCAAATCTAAAATGGATGGGCTGATGCTCAAACTTATTAAATATCCTAGAACTTATCACATCGAAGGTTCGCGTTTCCAACCGGGCGATGAAGACCTCGACAGCGTGCCATTTAGCGCCCTGATCGATCGCCCTCTAATTATAGAAGAAAAGGTAGACGGCGCCAATACAGGCATCAGCTTCGCACCAGACGGACAAATGCTGCTGCAAAGTCGCGGCCACTATCTCACCGGCGGGCCGAGGGAAAAACATTTTAACTTATTCAAACAGTGGGCTTTCAGTCTCAGCGGAACCCTGGGAGAAGTGCTGGGAAATCGCTACATTTTATACGGCGAATGGCTTTATGCCAAACATACTGTTTTTTATGATTTTTTGCCGCACTATTTTATGGAATACGACGTGCTCGACTTAGAAACCAGTCAATTTCTGAGTACAGAATCCCGCCACAAATTGTTAAGCGGATTGCCGTTGGTGTCAGTTCCCTTGCTGTTTTCGGGAGTGCTGAAATCTCCCAAGCAAATGATGCAGTTTGTGGAAAAATCTAATTTTATTCAACCCGGACATTTGGATCGGTTGCGTTTGTCCTGTCGGGAATTGGGATTAGATGAAGAACGGTGTTTGAAAGAGACTGACAAGAGCGATCGCATGGAGGGTCTGTACATTAAAATCGAAGAAGATGGCATAGTAAAGGCGCGTTACAAATACGTGCGTGCCAGCTTTTTGACGGCTATTAAAAATGCGGAAGGACATTGGCTCAATCGCCCTATTATACCCAATATTCTGCGTCCCGGCGCAGATTTATTTAATTTTAGTTAACCCGCAGGTAAATTTATGAATGCACTGTTATCGCCCTCGGCAACTTGGACTTTTCCCTTTTGTCCCCAACCGCCCGATTGGTTCCTGGATTGGGACAGCATTCAAAATCATTTCGATTGGATTCAAAACTTAAAAGGATGTCAGCAAGACCCGATTTATCACGCCGAAGGAGATGTTTTTATTCATACCAAAATGGTCTGCGAAGCCTTAATATCTTCCCCAAATTGGCGTCAATTACCCGTGCAAGAACGATCGATACTTTTTGCGGCCGCTTTGCTGCACGATGTCGCAAAACCAACCTTTACAAAAATCGAAGCCGACGGCAGAATTAGCTCAAAAGGTCACGCCCGTCAAGGTGCGAGAATGGTCAGACAAATTTTATCTCAATTCGAGCCGCCCGTGCAGTTTGAGATTCGCGAAACAGTTGTGGCGATCGTCCAATTCGGCAGTTTACCCATCTGGTTAATCGACAAACCCAACCCGCAGCAGTCGGTAATTAAAGTCAGTCAAGTTGTCCGCTGCGATTTCCTCGCACTTTTAGCCGAAGCAGACGTGCGGGGCCGCGACTGCGCCGACAAACAAGAATTGCTCGATAAAATACAACTATTTCGGGAGTTTTGTCAAGAAAATAATTGTTTGGATTCTCCCCGAAAATTCCCCTCCGCACACAGCCGATTTATCTACTTCCGCAAAGAGAACGGCAACCCGGATTACGAAGCATTTGACGACACTAAATGCGAAGTAATTTTGATGTCTGGCTTGCCGGGAAGCGGTAAAGATTATTGGATTCGGAAAAATCTCCCAGATTTGCCAGTAATCTCGCTGGATGCACTGCGAAAAGAGATGAATCTGCCTCCAGACGAAACCCCTGGAAATGTGGTTACAGCCGCCAAACAAAGAGCGCGCGAATACATGAATGAGGGGCTTTCTTTTGTGTGGAACGCCACGAATACCACTAAACAAATGCGGCAGCAATTAATTAATTTTTTTGCTGCTTATCAAGCGCGAATTCGCATTGTTTATTTAGAAGTACCTCTAAATGAAATATTGCAGCGGAATCGATCGCGCACAGCAACACTACCGGAAGCAGTTATTCGCAAATTAGCTGCGCGGCTGGATATTCCAGAGATCGCAGAAGCCCATCAAGTCGATCGCATCGTTAACAATTAATCTCCCTTTTTACCTCAAACTGTTAGAGCCCCGACTTCTTTAAGAAGTCGGGGCTCTGGATATTAGGTTTGGGGTTTCCCTTGATATCAATGAGTTTGATAATTTTCCTCAGTCCAGCAGCGCGGCAGAGTTTCACCGGAAGGAAAGACTAAATTACTTTTTGCAAAAGTTGCTGTCTCTTGCTCTTCTTGACCAGCTTGATTTTTTCCCGGCACTTCTTGTTTTGTAGGGCTGATTAAAGCATCTACATCGAGGATTTCAATCAAGTCGCCTGATTCTTTTTCTTGTAAAAGCATAGTTTCTCCGTGAAGGGTAAATGCGAGTTAGGGTTTGAGGACAACTTTGATGCAGTTGTCTTTTTTTTGTTTGAAAATCTCGTAGGCGTGGGGCGCTTCATCCAATTTCATTCGGTGCGTAATTACGAATGACGGGTCAATTTCGCCTTTTTGAACGCGATCGAGCAAAGGCCGCAAATAGCGGTGAACGTGCGTCTGTCCCATTTTCATGGTCAAGCCTTTGTTGAAAGCTGCACCTAGGGGCACTTTGTCAACGAAGCCGCCGTAAACGCCGGGAATTGACACTGTACCTCCCTTGCGACAGGCGAGGATAACTTGTCGCAGGGCTGTAGGTCGATCGCTTTCCAACCGCACGGCTTGCTTGGCTTTGTCGTACAAAGCGTCGAGACCGGTGCCGTGGGCTTCCATTCCCACCGCGTCGATGCAAGAGTCGGGCCCGCGTCCGCCCGTCATTTCGGTGACGGCTTCCCCGGCGTCCATTTCTTCGTAGTTGATGATTTCTGCTTTAGCTGCGGCCGCCATTTGCAAGCGTTCCGGTACGCGGTCGATCGCAATTACTCGATCGGCCCCCAGCATAAACGCGCTTCTGATTGCAAATTGTCCGACCGGCCCGCATCCCCAAACTGCGACAGTATCCCCCGGCTGAATGTCGCAGTTTTCGGCCGCCATGTAACCGGTAGGAAAGATATCGGTGAGGAACAATACTTGTTCGTCCGAAAGTCCGTCGGGAATTTTCAAAGGGCCGACATCTGCAAACGGAACCCGCGCGTATTCTGCTTGGCCTCCTGCATAGCCGCCCGTTAAATGCGAGTAGCCAAACAGTCCCGCCGGCGAATGACCGAACATTTTTTCAGCCAGCCCAGCATTGGGGTTGGAGTTGTCGCACAGCGACCACAAATCGCGGTTGCAAAAGAAGCAACTGCCGCAAGAAATAGTAAAAGGAATCACGACGCGATCGCCCTTTTTTAAGTTCTTGACTTGGCTGCCGAGTTCGACTACTTCCCCCATGAATTCGTGCCCCATAATGTCACCCGATTGCATTGTCGGGATGAAGCCATTGTAGAGGTGCAAATCCGAGCCGCAGATTGCTGTTGACGTGATTTTAACTATCGCATCGCGCGGGTTGATAATTGTTGGATCTGGTACATTATCAACTCGCACATCATTTGCTCCGTGCCAGCAAACAGCTTTCATTATTGCGTTTTCCTCTAGTTAACTACTAGCTAGCAGATTTTTGATTCTAAATCTTAAATTTACTCCGCCGATAGATTACCTGCTTGGATATTTTAATTTTACGCATATAAAATACATTATCTCTCTATCCGAGGTATAATTTACAAATCTATCTTCCGGCTGTTTTCAATAACAAAAATGTAAAGTTTCTCCTCCAAATAAAGTGCGGTGGATTTCACGTTCTTCTGTTACCCCCCCCAACATTTATAGCAACCGCACCCGACGGTTAGAACGTTCTTAATTGCTGAAACCCTTGCGGAAGATTGCTTCTTCCTTCTCTCCCAGATCGGTAAAGCCTTCTTCCTTCTCTTCTAGATAACTAAAGCCTTTTTCCTTTTTCCTTTTTCCTTCTTTATTCCTTCAACATCTGCTATAACAGCTAACAATTACATAGCTGAGATTGTTTTTGTCGATCGGCGACCGCTCTCCTCTCACAATTAATAAAATTTTCGCGCTTAATCTCACTTAAGCGGTGTAACGGCTCACATTAGATAATTAGCGACCTAAAACTTCTCAACTAAAACCTGGTTTATCGATTATTAAGTAGGGTGCGTGAATTTTGTATAGCTCAACACCCTTCCCCAATATTGACAATCACGCACCCTGCTTAAGGAGGATTAATCGTCAAATATTGTATATTAGTTATAGCTAAAAGCCGAGCTTGCGCTAAAGTTGTTAAAGATTAAAATTTATCGATCGCCTTTTATGCCTTACACTGCATCTACCCCAACAGATCCCAATCAACCCAACATCCGCAATGCCGACCACCGCCTACTAGAATTCACCAAGCTGACGCCGATGATGCAGCGGTATGTGGAAGTGAAAGAACAGTATCCCCACGCACTTTTATTGTTTCGGGTAGGAGATTTCTTTGAGTGTTTTTTCCAAGATGCAGTTACTATTTCTAGGGAATTAGAACTTGTTTGTACTAGCAAAGAAAGCGGCAAAGAAATTGGCAGAGTGCCGATGACAGGAGTGCCGCACCACGCCCTCGACCGCTACACATCAATGTTAGTAGAAAAAGGCTATGCTGTGGTAGTTTGCGACCAAGTTGAAGATGCCTCGATTGCAGCGAAAGAAGGCCGCCAAGTCAAGCGCGAAATTACCCGCATTCTCACTCCCGGAACTTTGACTGATGACGGAATGCTCAAACCGAGACAAAATAATTTTTTAGCAGCAGTCGTCATCGCTGGGGAACATTGGGGATTGGCTTATACAGATATTTCTACAGGAGAATTCGTCACTACTCAAGCCGACACTTTAGAACAATTAACCTTAGAATTGCTGCGCTTGCAACCTTCGGAAGTCTTGGTACCGACTAATGCGCCGGATTTGGTGACTATGTTGAGGCCCGGAGAGAAATCAGAGCATTTACCCGATTGTTTGCCGAATTCGTTTTGCTATTCTTTGCGATCGCAAATTCCGTTTAGTTTGTCCGAAGCAAAACAGAGAATCCTGCAAAAGTTCAAAGTGCGATCGCTCGAAGGCATGGGATGCGGACACCTTCCCCTCGCAGTGCGCGCCGCGGGCGGTTTGCTGCAATATCTCGAAGAAACTCAAAAGGAAAAAGCAGTTTCTTTGCAAAGATTGCATACTTACACTCTCACCGATTTTCTGATACTCGACTACCAAACCCGCCGCAATCTCGAAATTACTCAAACAGTGAGAGATGGGGTTTTTCACGGTTCGCTGCTGTGGGCGATAGATAAAACCAGCACCGCAATGGGAGGCCGCGCTTTGCGCCGCTGGGTGCTGCAACCTTTGCTCAACATTAAAGGCATTTGCGCCCGACACGACACGATTCAAGAATTAGTAGAAAATAACGCCCTGCGCCAAGATTTGCAGCAGTTGCTGCGCCAAATTTACGACATCGAAAGACTGACAGGCCGCGCCGGTTCTGGAACAGCTAGCGCACGGGATTTGGTCGCTTTAGCTGATTCTCTCTCGAAACTGCCGGAATTAGCCTCGATCGCAGCCCAAGGGCGATCGCCCTATTTGAAAGCGCTGCAAAATGTACCGCCAATTTTAGAAGAATTATCAACTAAAATTCACGCTCATTTAGTTGATGAACCGCCGATTCATTTAAAAGAAGGAGGTTTGATTCGATCGGGAATCAATCCGATGCTAGATGAAATGCGCCAAACTGCATCAGCCGACCAAGAATGGATTGCTAATTTAGAAGCAACTGAGAGGAAACGCACCGGAATTTCTAATTTAAAAGTAGGCTACAATAAAGCTTTCGGCTATTACATCAGCATTACCAAATCGAAAGTAGACCAAGTGCCGAAGGACTACACCCGCAAGCAAACTCTCAC
Source organism: Microcoleus sp. M2_D5 (assembly GCF_036701935.1). Lineage (NCBI taxonomy): Bacteria > Bacillati > Cyanobacteriota > Cyanophyceae > Oscillatoriales > Microcoleaceae > Microcoleus > Microcoleus sp. M2_D5. Next base: position 111,047 of record NZ_JAUBRP010000002.1, read on the forward strand.
CAATGAAGAACGCTACAGCACTGAAGAATTAAAAGAAAGGGAGGTGCGAATTCTGACAGCGCGGGAAGATTTAAATCAATTGGAATACGATATTTTTGCTAAAGTGCGATCGGAGGTAGGAGAACACGCGGAAATTATTCGCAACGTTTCCCGCGCCGTGGCGGCGGTCGATGTTTTGTGCGGTTTAGCAGAAGTAGCAGTTTACCAAAATTACTGCCGCCCGACTATGACAGAAAGTCGGGAAATTAAAATTATTGAAGGTTGTCATCCTGTGGTGGAAAAGTCTTTGCCGCCGGGATTTTTTGTCCCTAATTCTGCTTTTTTGGGTCGGGAAGAATCGCTAAACCGCCCAGATTTAATTATTTTAACCGGCCCGAATGCTAGCGGGAAAAGCTGCTACTTGCGGCAGGTGGGTTTGATCCAGTTAATGGCGCAAATGGGCAGTTTTGTGCCGGCGAAAGCTGCGAGTTTGGGAATTTGCGATCGTATTTTTACCCGTGTCGGCGCAGTAGATGATTTGGCAACCGGTCAATCTACGTTTATGGTGGAAATGAACGAAACTGCAAATATTCTCAATCACGCGACGCCGCAATCATTGGTTTTGTTAGATGAAATTGGCCGCGGAACGGCGACCTTTGACGGACTTTCGATTGCTTGGTCTGTGGCAGAATATTTAGCAACTGAGATTCGGGCGCGGACAATTTTTGCGACTCACTATCACGAATTGAATGAGTTAGCTTCTATTTTAGATAATGTCGCAAATTATCAAGTTACAGTCAAAGAATTGCCCGATCAAATCGTATTTTTGCACCAAGTTCAGCCGGGAGGTGCTGACAAATCTTACGGAATTGAAGCGGGGAGATTGGCCGGTTTACCGCCGTCGGTGATTGACCGGGCGAGACAGGTGATGAAGCAGATTGAGAAACACAGCAAAATTGCGATCGGGCTGCGGAAAGGTGTTAAAAAAGATGGTAAAAAAGAGTCGGATGGCCAACAGTTAGATATTTTTGAGGATTGAAATTTTAGGTAGTAAAAAAATTGGTAGTAACTTCTATATTGCACCATTTTCAATAAGGCTTTCAGGGGCGGACAGGATGCCCAACCCCTACTCCCCACAAGAAAATTCACTCTTTGTGGAACAGGCCGAAAAGCCTGTTCATAAAAATGGTGCAATATCTCAGTTACTACTTTTACTACAAACCAGGAACTCTCCAGCAACTCTAACGCCCATTCTGCAACTTTCTTACCTCTTTGTGCACGCTCATCCCAATTTCCAAAGCCTCATTTAACAATCGCCCGTATTCAGTAGCCCGATCGCTCACATCCAGTGCCATCAAAGCAGCCAAATTACTTTCTATATTAGCAAATAACTCGTAACGGCGGTCGATAAATTGCTGATTTTCCCTGAGAATCCTTTCTGTTTTCAAAGCACAGACTAAACTTTCTTTAGTAATTTTTAATGCCTCAATTGCATCTGCTCGGTTAATTAAATTGGCTTGTAAATTGCCAGCAGCCGTTAGGCGATCGATAATATCTAAAGCCTGAATCACCTCATGATACTTCTCAACTTCATCCAGCAGACCCGCCAGCGTTGCCAGAGGTTTTGCCTTCACCCATTGATAGACATTCCAAGCCACAGTAATAGCCAGCGACCAACCCAAAGTTATTTGTAAAACCCGGACAAATATCTCAGAATCGCTAAATAAACCAACATTATGTTTATTAGCCAGTAAAGCAATCGGCAGCGAAAAAACTAATGTCACGCAAAATATCAGCAACTCATTCACCAAAAGAGAAAACAGCTTTTTGCCGTCCCGGAGTGCAGCAGGTCGGTAAAAATCCGCTGCAAAACCGTCGCTCAAAGCTATTCCGCTCAACTCGTCCAACTCCTTCTCAGGAATTATCAACTCACTCAAATCCGCTTGCATCACTATTGAAAATCTCCTTAAATTGGGATTAATTACGATCCTCCCAGAGACATAATTGATTGCCACAGACTCAGATAAAAATTGCTTTCTCGATTTCGGAATAGTTGAAAAGCTTGGCCCGGTGCGCCAAAAAACGGTCTCAGCGTCCATCCCAACTGACTGCCAACAAACGCATAAAGTCCCAACCAAAAGCGCAAAATATTTAGCCTGATGTCTTTGCCTTCCGTATCTTGTTCGGACAGAAAGTGCATTCCTTGATAAATGAAACTTACCCCCAAAAATCCTGTGATTGCCATAATAGCAACATTCAGCAACAGATAAAAAGTGTAGTTTGTACTGCTGATGAGAAAAAACAGACTGACAGGTGCAAATCCAAACAGCAAAATGCTAATCATCGCCATCGATGTCATCAACAACGTCAAATACTGTTCAAACGTTCGTTTGGAACCAAACATGACATTAAAAAAGTACAGGGTGGGAAAGCAGATAATCAGCGTCAGCAAGTAAAGTGCTGGCAATTTAATTGCTGAAACCAGACATTGCATCCACGTACTAGAGGCACCTAATATCGCTCCGTAAATGCCAAAAAATACGGTACTAGAAATCAACAAACCGAAAATTTTTGATTTTAGCTTGACACCTTCGCGGATTTCTTCGAGAAATTGTTGCCGTTCCCGCAGCAAATACATTACTACTGAAAAATATTTCACGGGCTCTCCTTGTGACTGATGCGACTCCGAATCAGTCATAACTCAAGCTGAGTTCGATCGGCAAGCTTGTCAAATCAGGGCACTCTATGTTAACCAATTGTTCTTGTAACCAGCTCATCACAAACTCAGATGTGCAGGCGTTTTGAGAGATACTTGCAAAGCTAAACGGCTCAAACTGAATACAGGTATGCTTTGTATTCAATTTGTATTCATTTGTCTGGAAATTGTCTCCAAAAAGGGCGATCGGGTAGTTATGTGATACTCAGTTGATACTCAGTTTGGTCGTTCTGCAGTCAAATCGTAGTCATTTTGTATCCAATTTCTAGTCAATCCGACCGCTAGCCAAGGGAAAAAAGCAGCAATAAAAAACCTCAAACCGTTGATTTTTCCTGGGTTTGAGGTATTTGTAGAAGTAAGCGGGCAGCGGGAATCGAACCCGCATAGTTAGCTTGGAAGGCTAAAGTTTTACCACTAAACTATGCCCGCGCACAGAAACTAAACATACCACAAGTCTCTGGGGATTGCAATAGGCCTGTGCAAAATTTTTGAAGACCTCCCTCACACTGGCTGAATCGGGACTTGCGGCCCGATCGCCCTCCTCGCGCCTACAATCCCCGTCTCCGATGCTGCGTAAGACTTTACGGATGGAAATAATCGTAAATTTGCTGCGCCAGACGCGGGCCAATCCCAGAAACTTCTGCCAACTGTTCGGGAGTCGCTAAACGCAGGTAGTCGATCGACCGAAAATGTGCCAACAATTGTTTTTGTCGGTGGTGTCCCAATCCGGGAATTTCATCAAGGCGCGATCGCTTCATTCTCTCGCTTCTGCGATCGCGGTGAAAACTCACAGCAAATCTGTGCGCCTCATCCCGCACCCGGCGCAATAATTGTACCCCAGGCTGCTCAGAATTAGTTGGCAGCGGCAAAGATTCCCCCGGCAAAAATATCTCCTCTCGCTGCTTTGCCAAACTGACAACGCGCAACTCTTCTAGCAAATTCATTTCCCGCAAAACAGCCACAACTGCTGAAAGTTGACCTTTGCCGCCGTCTATCATAATTAAGTCTGGTTTGTCGGAAATATTATGAGAAACAGAGGATAAATTGCTGAGTTTTTCCGGTTCTTCTAACTCGCTAAATCCATCTTCCATCTTTCCTCTTTCTTCTTCCTTCAATCCTCGGAATCGGCGACCGATCACTTCTGCTAAACTAGCAAAATCATCAGAATGACCCGATTTAATTTCAGGATTTTTAATTTTGTAATGGCGGTAGTGTTGATTGGCAGGCAAACCGTCAATAAATACGACGCGGGAAGCTACGGCGTCAGAACCTTGAATGTGAGAAATATCGTAACCTTCAATGCGGCGAGGAACTTCAGGCAAATCGAGAATTTCTGCTAAATCTTCCATTGCTTGAGAATTGCGATCGCTCAATCTTTGCATTCTCGCCAATTCATACTCAGCGTTGCGTTCCACCATCTCAATCAACTCTGCCTTAGTTTGTCGCTGCGGCGTCAAAATCGTAACTTTTCGCCCCTTACGATTGCTCAACCAATCTGCTAATATTTCCCCTTCTGGCAATTCGTACTGCACTGAAATTTCGCTGGGAATTTCTACAGATTCGACATTTTGATAGTGTTCTTCCAACACCCGCTGCAAAATCGCTCCGGCCTCTACCCCCCCTCGTTCTCCCCCAAGGCTTGCAGGGGAGGCAAGAGAAAGTTGAGATAACTCTTCCCCCCCCGATTGTAGGGGCGGTGCCCCCGTGCCCGCCCTGAGTTGGGAGGGTATTTCCGCCATAAATCCCAACCTTCCGACCAGTTGACCGGCGCGAATTTGGAACAATTGGACGCAAGCGTGCTGGGTGTCTGCTGCAAGTGCGATCGCATCTCTGGAAACCGTATCATCGGGCAAAGAGACTTTTTGACCCGCACTCAAAGACTGCAAACCCTTAATTTGATCGCGAATGCGCGCCGCCGTTTCAAAGTTTAAATCTTCGGCTGCCTCTTCCATTTGGGGCTCTAAAATATCTAGTAATTCCTGAGTTCTTCCCTGGAAAATCATCGCTACTTTTTGGATGATTTTTCGGTATTCCTCCGGCGAAGTTAACCCTTGACAAACGCCAACGCAGCGCCCGATGTCGTAGTTCAAACAGGGACGGTCTTTAAACAGCGGTTGAGGGCGCTGCCGCAGGGGAAAAATCCGCTTAATTAAATGCAGCGTACTCCGCAGTGCCCCTGTATCGACGTAAGGGCCGTAATAGCGGTCTTTGGCACTTCCTGCGCGGCGTTTGCGGGTGATAAAAATGCGCGGGTATTCCTCCGACCAAGTTATGCACAAATAAGGATATTTTTTATCATCTTTGAGGAGGACATTAAAGTAAGGTTGGTGCTGTTTTACGAGGTTTGCTTCTAAGGCTAAAGCTTCTGCTTCGGTGTCGGTGGCGATGAATTCAATTTCGCGCACTTGCTGCACCATCATCGCGATGCGGGGACTGAGATTTTGGCTTTCGCGGAAGTAGGAACGGACGCGGTTTCGGAGTTTTTTGGATTTGCCGATGTAAAGGATGCGATCGCTCTCGTCTCGCATTAAATATACACCAGGAACCGCCGGAATTTCTTTGAGGCGACTTTCTAGACGTTCCGAGTCTTTAACTAACGGCAGAGTTTTTGTGGATGGCATTGCAAGCTATCTCAGCAAAATAGAGACTGGTTGTAGACTCTTTTATTTTAGCTTAATTGTGCGGATTTTTACGGCTGCTACCGTTGCAAAACCCACCGATTAAACTTGAAAATCAGTTACAATATCTGAGATAAAAACTTGCGGGTGCGTTCTTCCTTCGGATTCTGAAAAAACTCTTCCGGCTTGGCTTCTTCCACTAAAACGCCGCCATCCATCAATACAATGCGATCGGCAACTTCGCGCGCAAACCCGACTTCGTGAGTCACCACTACCATTGTAATTCCTGTTTGAGCTAAATTTCGCATTACATCTAAAACTTCCCGCACCATCTCCGGGTCTAATGCTGATGTCGGTTCATCAAACAGCATGATTTTAGGCTGCATGGCTAGAGAACGTGCAATAGCGACCCGCTGCTGTTGTCCGCCAGACAACTGTCCGGGATATTTTTTTGCTTGTTCCAAAATTCCTACTCTTTCTAAGAGTTGCATCGCCACTTCTTCGGCTTTTTTCTTCGGCCAGCGGCGCACCCATACTGGTGCTAGCATGACATTTTGCAAGACGGATAAGTGGGGAAACAGGTTGAATTGCTGAAACACCATTCCTACTTCGCGGCGAATTGTCTCGATGTTGCGTAAGTCGTGGGAAAGTTCGATTCCGTCGATCGTAATTTTACCTTGTTGGTATTCTTCTAATGCGTTGAATGTGCGAATAAATGTCGATTTTCCCGAACCGGATGGCCCCATCACGACCACGACTTCGCCACGGTTGACGGTCATGCTGACGCCGCGCAGTACGTGAAATTGTCCGTACCATTTGTGGACGTTTTCTGCTACGATTACTTTTTCTGGAATTGTGGGTTGAGTTTCCATACTTTTGGGTTTTTAAACCGCTGATGAACGCGGATGAACGCAGATATTTTTTTACCTTTGGCATACTTCTAAGGTTCGCTCTATTTTGCGGCTTGCTAGGGACATTGAGTAGCAAAATATCCAATAAATGATGCCGATGAATAGGTAAACTTCGGCGTATCTGCCGATATAGGATGGATTTGCTAAAACTGCGCGGGATATGCCTACTAATTCTAACATTCCGAATAGAGATAGCAGGGATGTATCCATGAATAATCCGATGAATTGACCGCCGATCGCCGGAATGACTGTTCGCAGTGCTTGAGGCAGTACAATTAGAATTGTGAGTAGGGGTGTATTGAGTCCGATCGACCTCGCTGCTTCTATTTGTCCCCTGGGCACGGCCTGCAAGCCACCGCGCACGTTTTCTGCCAAGTATGCCGCACTAAATAAGGTTAATCCCGCAATGGCTCTAATCACTCTATCCAATTTCGGATATTCGGGCGGCAAAAAGAGTTGCAGCATTACTTGACCTAAAAACAAAATGCCAATTAATGGTAAACCGCGAATAATTTCAATATATAATGTTGATAACAGTCTTACAACTGGCAAAGAACTTTGTCTGCCGAGTGCTAGCAATACTCCCAAAGGAAAGGAAAGCACAATACTAATAACTGCTAAAAACAGTGTCAATACTAAACCGCCCCAATCATTTGTTGACACTTCTGTCAAACCTAACCCGCCTTTAATTAACCACAAAATTATGGGGAAGGAAAGAGCCCAAATTGCAGGCATCCAACTCATTATTTTAGGGTTAATTTGTCTCCCCGCCCAATAGCTAGCAGCCGCTACAATAATATTGGCTAGCAGGTAAAAACGAGAGGTTAGGTCGATCGGCGAAATGACCGCACCCACAACCGCAGCACCGAGTATAATTAGTAAAGGCGGATTCCAAAGACGTTCTTGCCGCTGAATGTTTCCCCAAGTTAATCCTCCCAACAAGGCAATGATGGCCGTTACTATCCACAGCCGCCAGTAGGATTCGCGGGGAAATCTGCCGGCAAAAAATAGCGGCAAGTTGGCTTCTAATACACGCCATTGAGCTTTTGTTGTTGCCCAAACGATAATTCCTTTAATAGTTTGGAAGGCGATAATTAGGCAAACTACTGTCAGAATGCTGTTGTACCAGGTACTAAATAAATTTTTGCGCGCCCAATTCCAAGGGGTAGGCGATTCGGTGGCTGGGGGCGGTAATATGGGGAGAGTTTCCATTTTATTTGTTGGTTATTAATTATTAATTATTAATTGCACTGGCTAAAATACCTTAAATTTTATTAACCTCGGTGAGGTAATACTCGGTCAAATCTATTTCAATTACTTGATTTTTCAATCGGAGAAATTTCCAGATAGTTCCGCTAGTGACAGCGCCATAAATTGCCGGAATATCGTTGCCTTCACGTTCATTAAATATTCTAGCGCCTAGCATTTCTGCTACGCACTGTCCCAATTCACTATTGAGATTTTCCGGTTTTGCTTCTACAATTATAATGACTGGTGCAACAACTAACAAAAGTCCTGATGAACTGCCAATTAGAAAATCGCAACTACCGTCTAAGCCTCTTTCGGAGTCAACATTAAAGTCAATACCGGAAAATAAGCTAATTCGATTTTGTAATTGTTCTCTAAGTTCAATTAAAATTGGCGCTGTAATCATTTCAGCGCGGGATTTCTGGGTGTTACTTGCCAGACATAAAGGTACACTGCGCTTGAGAGTTTCTGCTAGTAGTTGGCTGCATTCTAAGTAGGGTTCTTTGCCAAACAAATCGGCGACTTCCGAATACTTTAATTCAAATGTTTTGACTGCGACCTCTAAACTAAAATCACTGTACGCCATTTTTCTATTTCCTTTGACCGCCGTTGTAAAATATCCAACATTAACTATTTACCTTTCCTTGATTTGTACGGTTTTATTGTACCAATTCATGAACAGAGAAACTATTAAACTAATTGTTAAGTATGTTACCATGATAATTAACATTGCTTCGATCGCCCTTCCGGTCTGATTCAAGGTCGGAGAACCCACCACAAAATAAACGTCGGGATAAGCAACCGCAACCGCTAAACTCGAATTCTTCGCTAAATTCAGATATTGGCTGGTTAAAGGCGGCACAATCACCCGCAAAGCTTGCGGCAAAATTACCATCCGCATCATTGTTCCAGACTTCAGCCCTAAAGACTTTCCGGCTTCCCACTGGCCTCTCGATACTGACTGAATTCCGGCGCGGACAATTTCGGCAATGTAACTGCCAGTATACAAGCTGAGTCCTGTCACTAAGGCTGCGAATTCAGGAGTTAATTTTAATCCTCCTTCGAGTTGCAAGGCTGGTGTCAGGCGGGGGAAATCTAGACGAAAAGGGAGATTTTTGGTGATAATAAAAGCTAAGATTGCACTCAGCCCGATCGCACCTACAGCCCAAAACAACTGTCTTCCCGGCTTAGCTTCTTCCAGCATCACCCGCGCCCGCCACATCCACAGCCCGGCCGCCGCCAAAACTCCGACAGTTAGCAAAATCACCCAAATCTCAAAACCAGGCAAAGCCACAGGCCAAGGTACAGCAATGCCGCGATTTGTCAAGTAAATCGGCCCCCTCATCTGCCGATTGTCTTCAAGTTTGGGCAGGGAAATGAAAACTGCAAAATACCAGAAAAACAATTGCAGCAATAACGGCGTATTTCGCAGAATTTCTACGTACAAACCAGCCAAATTCCGCAGCAGCCAATTGTCGGAAAGGCGCGCAATTCCTACCGTCAAACCCGCAACTGTTGCGAAAACAATGCCGATACCCATCACCCGCAGCGAGTTGATTAAACCGACAACATAAGCTTGTCTGTAACTGTTTTCGGGACTGTAGGGAATCACGCTTTCGCCGATGTCAAAGGATGCTTGGGAATTGAGAAAATCAAATCCAAATGCAATCCCCAGTTGCGAGTAATTGGCACTGAGATTGTCCCAAAGAATGGCGATAACAACTATTACTAAAACTAGGGCGATCGCCTGTACGGCTATTTTCCAGAAGCGATCGTCCCGCAGCAGTTTTGATATATCTTTAATTTTGGACAATTTCTGGGATTTGCCCGGTTGAGGTTCTGTATTCATAATTTAAATTATTAGCGCAATTACAAATCCAGTCGCATCAAGACTAAAGAAACCGGGTTTTTTCCTGAATACGAGTGACTCCGACGCAGGATTTTGGTAAAAAACCCGGTTTCTGACTATCCCTAAGACTAAAGAAACCGGGTTTTTTCCTGAATACAAGTGACTCCGACGCAGGATTTTGGTAAAAAACCCGGTTTCTCAAAGGAAGTGCGTGTAAGTCCTGATGAAATTAACGGAATGGCGGCGAGTAAAGCAAACCGCCATCTTTCCAGAGTTTGTTTTGACCCCGTTCTAACTTGAGTGTACTTTTGGGGCCGAGGTTGCGATCGTACATTTCCCCGTAATTCCCCACTTTCTTCACAACGCGGACTACGTAGTCGTTCGGGAGTCCCAAACCTTTACCTAAATCTCCTTCTGTTCCTAGCAAACGTTTGACGTTCGGATCTGTAGTGCTTGCCACTATTTTGTCTACATTTCCTGAATTAATTCCCAAATCTTCAGCTTCAATCGCCGCAAAAACGATCCATCTCACCGCGTCAGACCATTTAGGATCGCCGCTTTTCACGGCTGGGGCTAAGGGTTCTTTTGACATCACGATCGGCAAAACAACATTATTCTCGGAATTCGGCAAAGTTGTCCGCTTAGAAACAAGTTGCGATCGATCGGCAGTAACACCTTGACAGCGACCTTCTTGATAGGTAGCAAAGGTAGCATTCACATCTTCAAACACCACAGGAGTGTATTTAACTCCTAATTTTCGCATTTGGTCGGACAAATTTTGTTCCGTGCTCGTACCTGTTTGCACGCAGATAGATTTGCCCGCAAAATCTTTTAAACTTTTGATGCCGCTGTCTTTTTTGACCATGATGCTTTGAGAGTCATAAAAGATCACCGGGGCAAATTCCAGTCCGGTAGTGCTGTCGCGACTCGCGGTGTAGGTGGTATTTCGGCTGAGAATGTCGATTTCTCCGGCCTGCAAAACTGTAAATCTATCTTTAGCATTCAGTTTTCGGTACTCGACTTTTTCGGGATCGTCAAATATTGCCGCCGCGACAGCCCTGCACACATCCACATCCAATCCCGAATATTTGCCTTTTTCGTCTACAAAGCTAAAACCCGGCAGTTCGCCGCTGATGCCGCAAATCAGTTTGCCGCGGCTGATAATTGTATCTATCCGGCTGGAACCTTGTTGCGAGTTGCCGCCTGCTGCTGTTGTTGCTGTTGTTTGTCCGGTTTGTGCCGATCGATCCCTACAAGACGCCAACGGTGCCACAAACAACACACTTGCTAGTAGCAGAAATCCCCATTTACGCATAAATTTTAATAGAACGCTTTCCTGACAATCCTACCTTGTAGCTGTCAGAACTGTGGCGATCGGCTATCTACAAAGGTTCCGGTTTCAAATTAGCCGTTCTGCATCCGGTTCTGCACAGCGGCAACTGCCCTGACTACCCGCCTGTTTTTTTTTGAGCAAGCTGGGCTCCCAAAGTTAGAAACCCGGTTTCTGGCTGGAGGTGTGGTCGTCAAACCTCAGATTTATCCCTGAAACCCGGTTTCTTTTCTGCTATTTCTGCCCAGCGCGAGCGTTCGTCGCCCTTCCCTGGAATATTTATCCGATTTTGATTGAATCCGCTCACAGTAGCTCTGGTGCCAGCCGCTGCTCAGCTAAATCGCGGATTAGGGACAGCCGAGACTGGATGTATTCGTCCAACAAATCTGCTTCTTTGCCATTAAGCGCAGAGTTGGTCTTTAACTGTTTCAGCAGCCACTGTACCAGGGTGGCATCGTCCAAATTGACTAACAGAGTAGCTTGGGTGGTCTCAATTAATGACCAAAGTTGGCGTAACATGACTGGAGTCATAAAACCTCGTTGAGCGTAAATACGCACTTAATGGGCGGGCATAGCGAAAAGCTGGTCTTGGTGTCTCAAGCCGATAGACGAAAAGCACCCTCTGAGCCATCGGCTTAATGATTATTTTATATTTGACCACAATAACTTAATACAGTAGTGTCATAAGTTACAACACACAAGATGTTATAAGAGTTCCCAATTCCTTCACATTGAGATAAATATCTTGATAAAAAATTAAAAATCTTTACACGCGATCGATCGCGGGGGCTGCCAAGAGCCGTCAATCGATTGCGCGATTTTAGATTTTAGATTTTAGATTTTAGATTTTAGAATTAACCCCACGGATAAATAGGTTCGGCAAGTTTCATCGGATACAGGTTTTTTATTTCTGGACGGATCGATCGCGTAGCGGGTATCCTGGATGCGGGAATTGTCAGGGATCGGGATCCACGGGCCCGGTGCACAATAAAATTGACTACTCAGTAGCCACCAACTTTTCAACCCCCGCCAGAATTATTTCTAATTCAGCGATGATTTTTGTAGCCCCCTCCAAATCATTTGATTCGGCCAGACTTTCAAGCCGATCTGCCAGATCGGGCATTAACCGCACCGCCGCCGTCGCGCTGACACCTTTAATTTGATGAGCGTGGCGCGCCAGTGTCTCCATATCTCCAGAGGCGATCGCCCCCTTAGCAGCCTCTAAATAACTACCAGTATCCACCACGAAAGTTTGCAGTATTTCCCGCTCAAACTCTAAATCAGCGCCCGAAATTTCGTGCAAACGTGCCATATCGACTACCGATTCGATATCTGGCTCAGAGTTTTGAAGTTCCTCGCCATTAAACTTGCCAGTTTCAATTTTTAGCTTGGCAGACCAATTTTCTAGTACCGATTTTAACTTTTCGAGCGAAATAGGTTTGCTAATATAATCGTCCATGCCCGCCGCCAGACACTTTTCCCGATCGCCCTTCAAAGCATTCGCCGTCATCGCAATCACCACCGTCTTTTGATGCGGTTCCATCTTCCCAGCAGCATCTGCCGCTTCCAGGCGGCGCAATTCCCGCGTTGCTTCGTAACCGTCCAAAACCGGCATCTGACAGTCCATCAACACAATGTCATACTTTTTCAGAGCAACCATAGATAGCGCCTCTGCACCGTTATTCGCGACATCCGCAGTGCATCCTAAAACTCTGAGTTGATTGAGACCAACTTTTTGATTGATTGGAGTATCTTCAACCAACAAAATCTTTAAACTTGCTAACTCCCGGTTGTCAATAGCTGAGGCTCGCTTGGAAGTTGGATTTGCCACCGGCTCATCAATCTGCGTACTCGGGGCGATCGCATTCGCCAAGCAATCAAATAGTCGGTGAGCTTTAACGGGTTTAGTTAAATACCCGCTAAAACCGCTATCTACCAAGCGTTTCGCCTCTGCAAGCTGATTCATTGAAGTCAGCACCACCCAATGCGTCTGCTGCATTGCCGGCTCAGAAATCCTCAAGCGTTCGAGATTTCCCGCCACCATTTCCGGCAACTGAATATCAACCAAAACGATATCGTAAGGGGAATTAAGGCTGACAGCTTTGTACAGAGATGCGATCGTCATCCAACCGTTCTCAACCTCCTCAACCTCCATTCCCCACAAAACAGCCATTCTCACTAGCACTTTTCGCACTGTCGGCTTGTCGCTGGCCACTAACATTTTTCGCCCCGCCAGCACCGTTTCTAAATTCACTTCGCACGCTGTCCCCACAGCAGTTAAATTTTCCTTAACTGTCGGCACCGTAAACCAAAAAGTCGAGCCTTTGCCAGGGGTACTTTCCACACCGATTTGCCCGCCCATCAACTCCACCAACTCCTTAGAAATAGCCAGCCCCAAACCTGTACCGCCGTATTTTCTTGTCGTAGAGGCATCAACTTGAGTAAAAGATTGAAACAGCTTTTTTTTGTCTTCGGGAGCAATCCCAATTCCTGTATCTTTCACTTTAAACAGCAGGAGCATCGACTCATTGTTTTCTATTTTTAACGGTTCGATATTCTCTAAAATTCTCTGATTTTCGCTGGCTGCCAATAACCCAGGATCGCTAGCATTAGCAACCTCAATTACCACTTCTCCTGCTTCTGTAAACTTAATAGCATTGTTGATCAAATTAGTGAGTATTTGCCGCAACCGCGCTGCATCACCTTTAATTTGCAGCGGCACGTCACTGTCAATCAGTGCCACCACTTCTATACCTTTTTCTTGTGCGGGAGTTGCCAACAAATCCAGCACTTCATTCATACAGATACTGAGGTTAAATTCTAGTATTTCTAAGCGCATTTCTCCGGCTTCCAGTTTGGAGAGATCCAGAATATCGTTAATGATGGAGAGCAAATTTTGACCGCTGAGTTTCAGCGTCTGTACAAAGTCAAGCTGTTCGGGAGTAAGATTCGTTTTCAGCAGTAAATCAGTCATCCCCATCACTCCATTCATCGGAGTACGGATTTCGTGACTCATATTTGCTAAAAATAGCGACTTCATTCGAGACGCTTCTAGGGCTGCTTCTCGGGCCTGCTGCGCTTGTTCAAAAAGAGTAGATTGCTGAATGGCGATCGCCAACTGCACGCTCAACCTTCCTAGCAAATCCATCTCAGAATCAGTCCAAACACGCGGAGCGCTGCACTGATGGGCAATCAGCAATCCCCACAACCGATTTTGGCTCGTTTCCAAACTCCTTCCCGGCAGTTCACTTCGAGTTTCCGGCGAATATTCTGCTGCCAACCCCTGACTTTCATCGCCTATAAAAATTGGTACAACTAAATTTGCCCTTACCTGCAAACTAGCAAGTAAATCTCGGTGTTCATCGCTCAAATTCGCCGTATAAATATCTGCCATTGCTTGAATTGTTTCTGCACTGTACAGCCATACATAACTTTCTCCAAAGGATGTTCTTTTAACTTTTCTGCCCAGCAGAGGCATCCAATCATCCCCTACAGATTCCACCACCACAAGCGCTGTTTCTTCGGAATCAAAACGATAAATTACCGTGCGGTCATTTGCCAGCAACTGCCGCACTTCTTGTACAGCAGTGCTCAGAGTTTGAGTCAGGTTGAGAGACTGCCGGACTCGCTGGGCGATCGCCGAAACCAGGCGTTCTTGTTCTGCTTGTTCCCGCAGCATTCTCTCAGCTTGCTTGCGTTCGGTGACATCGCGAATTACCGCAGCAAAGCACAGCGGTTCGGTGGTTTGAGGGTGCTTGACCAGAAAAGCATTCATCACAACATCAATGGGCTGTCCGGTGGCCAAGTGCTGCATTTGACCTTCGCCTTGCCACTGACCGTGACTGATAATTGTTGGTAAAATCTCTTGACTGAATTTCTGTTGAAAATTGAACCCAATATAATCCCATATCTCCGTATAAAGCACTGGCGAAAGATTCTCTACACCCACCAGTTTTCGTCCGGCTTCGTTGACAAACAGCGTTTTGCCTTTCAGGGTAGCCATACTGATAAAATCGCTGCTGTTTTCAATCAGCGACACAAATTTTTGCCGTTCTTCTTCTCCTTTTTTGCGTTCGGTAATGTCGCGCTTGACGCAGACGTGACAAATTACATCGTTGGCGTTGTTAATCACAGAGTATGCCGCAACGTCGATCGCCAGCGTCTGCCCTTTTTTAGTCGAGTTAGTAATTTCGCCCCGAAAACTTCCAGTTTTCGCTAAACTTTGGGCAATTGCCAAAAAGCGCTCCCCCGCAACCAGGGGCGACGCTTCTGCTTCTAATTCCGCGTCTGTGTATCCTAGAAGCGTTTGGTGAGCGAGATTTTGTTCGAGGAAAAACCCGTCAGCATCGATAATGACGATCGCATCGTTGGAGTTTAAAAATATTTCTCGGTAAAGTTTGAGTTTTTCCTCAGCTCGCTTGCGTTCGCTGATGTCCCTTTTGACATTTACGTAGCAAACTACATCCCCAGCATCATTTAAAACCGCAAAAGCCGAAACCTCCACCTCAACTGTTCCTTCTTCCACAGCCTTAATACAGGTCATTTCGCCTCGGTAACTCCCTGTTTCTGCCAAGCTTTGCATTACCGAGGCAAATCCCTGTTCTCCCATGTGAGTTGCAGGCGTTTTTCCCCACAATTTAGACGAACTGTAGCCCAGCAAAGCCGTGTGAGCTTGATTTGTTTCTAAGTAATAGCCTTGAGGGTCTAAGATCGCGATCGCATCGTTGGATTTCAAAAATATTTGTTGATAAAGTTGCAGCTTCCGTTCAGCTTGTTTCCGGGCGCTAATATCCGTGAACAAGCCGTAGTAAACTATCTCCCCCGATGCTTGAAATTCTGGCTGGGAAGCTCCTTGCACCCATTTAAGTTTTCCTGACGGAGTGACAATTCTTCCTTCCCACCGCCAAGGCTGCAAATTTTCAGCAGAAAGCGTCACCGAGTTGAGAAAATCATCTCGATCTTCGGAATGAATCATGTCAACAATTACATGAAAATCCTGCTGAGCAGCCTCTGGTTCTATTTCATACAATTCTCGGCAGCCCGCGCTCACAAACGAGAAGGCCATCGAGCCGTCTGGATGCAAGTCAATTTGATATACCGTACCGGGTACGCTAGCAGTAATTTTTTGCAGTTTGGCTTGGCTTTGATTCCTGGCTTCATCGGTGGCCTGCAATTGGCCAATCTCTCTAGAAAAACCCAAAACCCCAAATATATTACCCTCTGCATCGCACAGCGGCAATTTTTGCGTGTCAAAGACGTGCTGTTTGCCACCTGCAAAAACGATCGCCTGGTACGGATTGCGAACCCTCTCCCCAGCCAGCACAGCTCGATCTTCCTCGCGGATGCCCCTAATTTTGCCGTGGCGATCGCCAAATACTAATTCGGCACAAAACCCTAATTCAATATCATCTTTGCCGATAATTTCCTCAACATTTTTCCCCACATATTCAGCAAAGCTTTGATTGACAAAAATGTATCTAAAATTTCTATCTTTCGCAAAAACTCTGTCCGCCGCAGCATCCATTACTGCCCGCAATAAGAGTTCTTGACTTGCCGAATCCAGAGCAATTTCTTTTTGAATTTTATCCTTGACAATGGTTGTTTTAGCTGCTAATATAGTTAAGTTGTTTGCACAAATTTGAGCGACTGTGTGGAGCAAACAAAGGTGTTCCAAATTAAAAGCAGTTGCCGGCTCTGCACCAATGAAAAATACTCCCAACAATTCTTCACTTTCATCCAGGTTGGCTGGTGCCATCAAGACCGACTGAAACTGAGCAATTGGTGGCGGAGCGATGTTGTGCGCCCAGTCCCGATTGCCGGCGAGCCATTCAGCGCCAGCAGCCTGCAAGCGTCCTTCAATTTCGGATTTGGCGCTAGCAGTTAAGGGCTGTGAGTTTTCCAGGTATAGTCGATCGTCCGGTGGCGTCAAAAGGGCGATCGCCGCGCCAGGAATGAGGCGATCGAGATATGCCAGACACGCAGACCAAATTTCATCAGCACTGAGACTGGTTTGAACTTTTGCAGTAAGTTCGTTGAGAACTTGCAGTTCCAAGGTACGCTGGCGGACTTGTGCTTTGAGGCTGGCGGCTAGGATTTGCATAGTGCTCACCACGCTGGTTTGCTTATATTATAATTATTGATTTTTTAAATTTTTCAAACAATCATCTTAAAATACATCCGCCGAAAAGACAACTTTTTGATATTGAAATTACCTTCAACCGATAAATAAAAAGCGTGCGATGGGAGCAAATCGGCACCGCAAAGCACCAGGTTCGCTCCCGCAGCGAGATTTAACAGCGAAATTATCCCATTAAAATCACGTTATCGATGACGTGGATGACGCCGTTGTCTGCTTCGATATCCGCAGCAACAACTGTAGCATTTTTCACCTCAAAACCGTCCGAACAATCAATTTTAATCGGCGAACCTTCCAAGGAAGTAACAAAACCGACTTTTGCCAAATCAGCCTTCATAAACTTCCCCGATACCACGTGAAACATCAAAATCCTGGTTAGTTGGGGAACGTTCTGCACTAGGGTTGTGATAGTTCCCGGCGGCAATTTCGCAAAAGCATCGTCAGTGGGTGCAAAGACAGTAAAAGGGCCTGGACTTTTGAGCGCGTCTACTAAATTAGCTACTTGCACCGCCGTTACCAGGGTTTGAAACGAACCCGCACCTACGGCAATATCAACAATATCAGGCATTGTGTTTTACCTCATCTGGGAAAAAGTTCTATTAAGTATCGTAAACTGATTTGGTTACTGGTTATATCAAATCTGTTATAGCAAGCCTAAATCATTTGTGAATTTCTTACTCCCTCCCCTTGATAAGGGGAGGGTTGGGGTGGGGTAAAAAGTTGACGACTCCTGCAAGGATGGCTATAGGATCGGAATAATTCATCTCTCTTATCTCCCTCTGTGTTCTCTGCGTTCTCTGCGGTTAAATCATTCCAATGCAACCGGAAACCATATTATTGGTTATTTGTACAATACTGCTGGCGTACCCTATGCCAAAACCTCTGTTTCTAAATCTGCTCTTGGTGAGTTAAAATTATCTCCTTTGTGAATGCTAAAACTGCCGTACAGAAGAGAAATTTCAAAAATATCTGTATGAATCAAAGCTGCTTTCCGGTGCGCGTTTTCACCCAAATGAATGCCAATCAAATCAGCTTCAGGATCTGTGACATCTTCAGGATGGAACACCTCCCAACTGATGTCTCGGCAGTCATGAAATACTATGCTATAAGGGAATCGATCGCCTGTCGGATCGTAAATACATTCAAATAAAATTTCATTCCCCCACAAAGACACATTGACATTTGCGATCAGGGATGTAAGTCCACCTAAATTAAGCAAGTTGTAGTCATCGGGCATATTAATTACTCACTTTTTCTCCAGTATTGTGCGTCCCAGGAATCTTATTGCCAAATTCATCGCGTGTTTTGACCAAGCTGCCATCTTTGTCAAGACGCAAACCTTTGTTTATTTTTCGGCCATCTGAACCGTATCTGGGAGGTGGGGTGCGTACAACTTCACCATCAGGACGGATATTGACTCGCGAACGATCGGCAAATTCGTATTCAAGATAACCCCCTTCAGTAGTTCTGATTTCTGCACCCAATCCGCGCAAAAAGTCATCGACTTCTTGGCGAGTCATCCCGGTTAAGTCTCCAAATTCAGATGCAATTCCATTACCTCCAACTCCCTGACTCGGCACGCAAGTCTCCTCACCAACCATTGCTTATTGGAGTTTAGCACAGTTATAAACTGGGAAAAAGAAAGTTCGGCAACGAGCAATGTACGGGATGTAACGGATAAATGGAAGAAGGAAGATGGCAGAATTATTCCTCAAACTCACAATTACCAATTACCAATTACCAAAACAAAGAGGGCGCATACCGCACGCCCTCTCAGCAATTAGCCAAAAATTATTTATTAGCCGATTTGAACTTTAACCACGCGGTTCTTTTCCGCTTCCGCTTTGGGCAAATTCAGGTGCAAAACTCCATTTTTGTACTCAGCTTCTACGCTGTCATTTTGAACCCGTGCGGGTAGGGGAATCACCCGGCGGAACGAACCGTAACGGAACTCAGAGCGAGTCATGCCTTTATCTTCACTCTTAGTTTCCAGACGGCGTTCGCCGCTAATAGCAACAGCTTCTGCGGTTACTTGTACGTCCAAATCCTTAGCTTCCATGCCCGGAACTTCTAATTTAAGGTGGATGGCTTCGGGAGTTTCATCGAGTTCGGCGGGGGGTACAAAAGCAACACCGTTAGATGCGCGATCGGTTGCCGGTGTCAAGCTATCAAACAACCGATTCATTTCTCGTTGCAAGGAGTCCATTTCCCGCAAAGGTTCCCAACGAATAAGTGCCATAACTAATACCTCGACTATCTGAAGTTTTTATGGTTGAGAAACACTTGACTCAACCTGTATTTAATATATTCCAGCTCCCGAAACTGGGGGATTCGGTTTTCCGCAAAAAGGCCGATCGCATTTCCGAACATTCGCGATCGGTATTGTAAAATCATCAAAAGGGGCGGGTATCCGATCCAACCCGAACCCAGCAATTTTAGATTTTAGATTCGATCGAGGAATTCCCATCTAAAATCTAAAATCGAAGGTTCGATTAACTCCACCGCGAATGCTGATAAGAAGCGTAGGTATCAAACAAAGCACCCACCAAACCAAAAGTTAGACCGATGACGAAAAAACCCTGGAGGGGACAGCCGCTGCCGAAAGTAGCTAAGAACTGCAAAATCAGCTCTTCTCCAGAACGACCAACTCCTTGGAGAGCAGGCACGAAGCCAATCAGCGAAAAGCTAGTCAATCCCCCGCCGATTAACAATAAGGGGGCGACAAAGCTCAACAGGCCCGTCAACAGTACAGAGCGAAGAAAATTGGGAAAAATGCTCATAAGAGTCAGTAAATTCAGCTAAACTGCCGAAAGGTGCAAGCAAACAAAACTTGTCCTTTTCTACGATAGGCAGCGATCGCCCTCCGTGGCCAGTTCTGTCAGAAATCTTAAATGTTATAGAAAAAACTTGTTTAAGATTTGTAGATAGATTTCATTTTTGGCAGTTGTTCTACACTCGAAATCCCCTTGAGCACCACTACATCTTCCAGCCTCAGTTTGTGGAGTCGGCGGTTGCTGGCAGCAGCTTTATTGGGCGGCCAAGTCATGCTGCACTTGCTGAAGGGCAAAATTCACCGTCGCAACACCATCGACCAAATGGCAGCAGTCGGCCCGGAATCTCTGCTGATTGCTTTGCTGACTGCGGGTTTTGTCGGCATGGTATTTACTATTCAGGTAGCGAGGGAGTTTATTAACCTCGGGGCCGGCAATGTCGTAGGTGGCGTTTTGGCTTTGTCTTTGACTCGCGAGCTCGGCCCCGTCTTAACAGCGGTAATCGTGACGGGACGGGTAGGTTCGGCTTTTGCGGCGGAAATCGGCACGATGCAGGTAACAGAACAGATAGATGCCCTGCTGATGCTCAAAACAGACCCGATCGACTATTTAGTAATTCCCCGCGTCATTGCTTGCTGCTTGATGCTGCCAATTTTAACCATCATGTGTCTCGTCACGGGCATCCTCGGCGGACTGCTGATTGCTACGACGATGTACGGCATCTCTCAAAACGTGTTTTTAGAATCAGTCCGCAATTTCCTGAGTTTGTGGGATATTTGCAGCGCGGCAATTAAGGCTTTTGTATTCGGTGGTTTGATTGCTGTAATCGGCACTAGCTGGGGCTTGACCACCACCGGCGGGGCAAAAGGCGTCGGCCAATCGACTACCACAGCGGTGGTGACGGCTTTACTGGCTATTTTTATCTTTAACTTTTTGATGACATGGCTGATGTTTCAGGGCACGGGCTCTAGCGTACTCAAAGGCCTGTAAGCTAAGAAACGGATAAAATATGAATAATTGGCAACATTAGTTTACTACCCTTGATTTAAACCCGTGACTACAACAGCCTCTTCGACTGCGCCGACAAGTACGATCGAACTCGCCCCGAGTTATGCGATTCCCCTAGTCCTGGTACTGGCGGCCGTACCGCTACTGTTCGTGCAGAAGTGGGTGAGTTTGCCACTTTCTGTGTTCGGCTTGTTTTTGATGTACCAAGCCGCCACCATCCGGCTACAATTTACCCCAACAGATTTGGACATTTATCGATCGTCCAACTTAATCCGCCGCTTTCCTTACCGAGAATGGCAAAATTGGCGGATATTTTGGCCCGCTGTGCCGATTTTGTTCTATTTCAAAGAAATTAACAGCATTCACTTTCTGCCGGTTCTGTTCGATCGTAAAATGCTACAGACCTGCTTAGAACAGCGCTGTCCCCGTCAAGACTAAAAAAGTTGTTAATTTTTAATTTTTAACTTTTCCGTGCCCACGCCGAACAAAATTTCCCATGAATTCAGACGAATCTCCAACCCAAGAACCGCAACCACAACCAGCCACCCCAAGCGGTGACGGCGAAGTCGATTTACCCGTGAATGAGACGGAGTACCAAGTTCTATCTCAAACACAAGATTTGTGGATCGACGAAAATGAACTGCCCGCCCAACTCCCGGCAGAAACAGACCCGCCGCTGGACGAGGAAGATGCCGAAATTGCCCAATTCGTGGACGAAGCAGGCGCAATCGCCCAAATTGCGCCCAACACCGACGAGGCCGAATCAGAAAGTCCGATCGCTCAAATCGAGATTCCCACAGACTCCCAGCCAACAGCAACCGCAGAAATGGTAACGCCCATCCCAGAAAATGTTACCGAACAGTTGACAGAGAGAATCAAAGAATTGCAGCAGCAAGAACAAGCTTTGACTGAAAAAATTGCCGCCTTGGAAGCCGACAAAGCCAATGCTATAGAAGCGTTGGGCGCGGCTCAAACATCGATCGGGCGTTTGGTACAAGACGGCTTGATTCAACTAGATCAGCGCAAACAAGCGCTACAAATCGAAGTAGAAAAACTAGAACGCCGGCGCGATCGAATTCAGAAGGAAATGCGAACCACTTTTGCCGGCGTTTCCCAAGATTTAGCAATTCGAGTCCAGGGTTTCAAAGACTATTTAGTAGGCAGTTTGCAGGATTTGGCCGCTACCGCCGAACTCTTAGATTTGACACCGCCGACGCAAGAGACACCACAGCGAACTGCTGCTGAGGAGTCTCAATCCTCAGCACCGGTAAATCCCAAATTTGCCGAACAGGGATTTCAAGAACAAGCCAAACAAATTCGCCGCACCCTCGATCAATATCGCACTGTCCCCGACTACTACGGCCCGCCTTGGCAACTCCGCCGCACTTTTGAACCCATCCACGCGGAACGAGTTTCTAACTGGTTTTTCACCCAAGGAGGAAGGGGCGCTTTGCGGACTATGGGTTCGCGCTTGCAAAATATCTTGATTACTTCGACAATTATTTCTGTACTCAGAAGCGTCTACGGCGGACGGGTGCGGACTTTGGTGCTCGCCAACAGTCCCGAACGTTTGGGAGAGTGGCGCCGGGGTTTGCAGGACTGTTTGGGCATTACTCGCAGCGATTTTGGCCCGGAAAGGGGGATTATTATGTTTGAGTCTGCGGAAGCTTTGGCTCAAAAAGCCGATCGACTGGTGAAAGATGGCAAATTGCCCCTAATTGTCATTGATGAAACTGAGGATTTAATTAGTTTGTCAATCCTGCAATTTCCGTTATGGTTGGCCTTTGCTGCCGATCCGCAAACTTTGACGACTGCTAAGGATTTTTGAGTAAGTCCGGGCGAATATAATTCGCTGCTATACAAACTTTCGTCCGCCTGCGTGGACTGAAGAAACTCAGAGGGAAATTGACCGGAATTGGTTGTTCCTTCTTCTTCCTTCTTCCTTCTTCCTTCTTCCTTCTTCCTTCTTCTTCCTTCTTCCTTCTTCTGCCTTCTGCCTTCTGCCTTCTGCCTTCTGCCTTCTGCCTTCTGCCTTCTTCCTTCTGCTGTACACGAAATCTCAAATAAAAAAATGGCTAGCTGGATAATTTTAAATGGCGCACTGTTAATAGCAGCTTATCTGCTTGGTTCGATTCCGACTGGGTACGCCTTGGGGAAATGGATGCTGGGAATTGATATTCGAGAGGTTGGTTCGGGTTCGACTGGTGCGACTAATGTACTGAGGACTTTGGGCAAAGGGCCGGGGTTGGGGGTGTTGTTGGTGGATGTGTTGAAGGGGGTAAGTGCGATCGTCCTAATTCGCTATATTTACTCTCTCACTTTTACCAGCCAGCTAGCAACCGCCGCCGGTTTAGAAAATATTGCAACTGTCCTCCCTTGGATGGCAACTTTGGCGGGTTTCTCGGCTGTTTTGGGCCACAGCAAATCAATCTGGCTGGGGTTTACGGGGGGTAAATCTGTGGCTACGAGTTTGGGAGTTTTGCTTGGTTTGTACTGGCCCGTTGGTTTGGGAACTTTCGGAATTTTTGGAATCGTGTTTGCGGTGTCGCGAATTGTTTCTTTAAGTTCGATTATCGGGGCAATTAGCGTGGCTGGATTGATGTTTGCTTTACATCAGCCCCTGGCTTATGTATTGTTTGGCATTGCGGGCGGTGTGTTTGTAATTGTGCGGCACCGCAGCAATATTCAGCGGCTTTTGAATGGTACGGAACCAAGGATTGGGCAGAAATTGGAAACAGCAGCTAGCGATTGATCTGAAACAGCCTGACACCTTTTCAATTATTTCCCATAACGGGCCCTAGTTCCAACACAAATCCGGGCAAAATATCTTCCCCTGACAGCGTAACAGGGGACTGCAATATTTCTATTTCTCGATCGATCCTATAAATCTCCACACTCCGCGTTTGCGGGTCAATCAACCACCCCAAACAAACGCCATTTTCCCGATATTCCTGCATTTTCTCTCGCGTTTCTCGGATAGAATCAGTGGGCGAGCACAATTCCACTACAAAATCAGGACACAGTGGCGGAAATTTTCTTTTTTGTTCGGGAGTTAAAGCTTCCCATCTTTCGCGTTTTATCCAAGAAGCATCGGGAGAACGAGTTGCACCGTTTGGGAGTCTAAAACAGGTGGAAGAGTCAAAAGCAATTCCTAGATTCGGATTTTGGCGACTCCAAGCTTGCAATTGATAGGATAAATCCATATTACGGTTTCCAGTTTCTCCTCCCGTTGGTGGAACCATCAGCAGTTCTCCTTTTGCATTCCGTTCAAATTTATAATCGGGGTGATGTTGGCACAGTTCGTAAAACTGATCGTCTGTCAACTTGATCCACGGACTTAAATCTAATTTTAAAGTCAGCATGGCACTAACACCTATTTACCTAATTCTTGAGAACGCAAACAAGCTGCTTTCACGGCTTCGATTAGGGCAGAACGAAAGCCGCTACTCTCTAATTTAGCAATTCCGGCAATAGTTGTGCCGCCGGGACTCGTAACTCGATCTTTCAATTCTGCTGGGTGCATTCCCGTTTCTTGCAATAGTTTCGCCGTACCGAAGACTGTTTGCAAAGCTAATTGAGAGGCGATCGCCCGTGGCAAGCCAGCACAAACTCCGCCATCTGTCAAGGCCTCTATCAAAATTGCTACATAACCAGGGCCGGAACCCGAAAGCCCAGTCACCGCATCCAGCATACTCTCAGGTACTTCTACCACTTCTCCCACGGCCCCAAAGATGCGCTTTACCAATTCTAAATCAGCCGGTTGAACAAGTTTTCCAGGGGCGATCGCGCTCATTCCCGCTCCTACCGTTGCCGGAGTATTAGGCATCACCCGCAGCACTCCCCGCCCCGGAAAAGCCGGTTCGAGCTTGCTGAGCGGCACTCCTGCCAAAATCGACACTACTAGCGCTTCTGGCTGGGAATTAGCCGTTTCTCCATTATTTCCTTGTTTGCGATCGGCCGCCACCGCCAACTCCAAAGCTACCGTATCAAAAACTTGCGGTTTAATTGCCAAAAACAGCACTTCTGTAGCCGCAGCAACTTCTAGATTGCTGGCTGTTGTTCCAATCCCGTATTTGTTAGCCAAAAACTCGCGGCGCTTTACCCCAGGCTCGCTCACCAATATTTCTGAAGGCAAATAAACTTTTTGTGCAATTAAGCGGGATAAGAGAGCTTCTCCCATTACCCCGCCGCCGATCGTACCAAATTTTATGTTAGTCATTAGTCATTAGTCATTAGTCATTAGTCTACAGTCCTACCTTGTAGGGTGCGTCGCCCGCAACAATTTACAAGTTCGATCGAAAATTTGAAAGCGACGCACCTTACTATTTTATGCTAGTCATCAGTCATTAATTATTAGTTGCCATTAGTTATCAGTTCACCGCATTAGCTAATAGTTAACCGCCCAGAACTTGCAGAATACAAAATTAAGGAGCTGGCTAGTTAAAAGCTTACTGGCTAATAACTAAAGACTCAAGACAGATGACTAATGACTAATAACTACTAACTACTGACTACTGAGCGATGGTAGCTTGTTCTGCCGGCCAGACTGTCGGTGCAGGAGCAGCAGCACGAGGGCGTCCCTGAGCAGGAGGCACTTCGTGAACCACACCAGACTGAGTTCTCACCTGCACGCAGCTAGGCGTAAACAAGAAAATACTTTCGCCAATTCGCTCTTGATGACCGTCAAGGGCATAAGTACCGCCCGCCACAAAGTCCACAGCTCTTTGCGCTTGGTCTGGGTCCATCACCGTCAGGTTCAAAACCACAGACTTCCGTTCCTTAAGGGCTCGAATTGCTGCCGGCATCTCTTCAAAAGTGCGCGGCTCCATTACTACTACTTCCGAAATCCCGTTCATAGCTCCAGGCATTCCAATCACGTTATTCATTACTGACCCTACTCCCCCGGTTGGTGCAACTACATCCATACCTGTCGATCCTACTACTGACCGCTCTCGCATTCTACGATTTTGACGACGTTCTTCTTCCGCTGCGACTGCCGCGGGGTTGGGTTCAGGCGCTTGGTAGAAGTTCTGATAGCGCTCCCCTTCCGTTTCGTCGTACACGTCATCGTACTCAGGCTCATTGTTGATCCCTACAAAATCTCGCAGTTTAGAAAAAATATTCATGATTCACGCTCCTTTACGACTTTGCTGCCCCGACTATACTCGCGTTGCGCGTTAGTCGCGGGTGGCTGACTATTCTATATTTAACCCAAATTGTCTTTATCAGAAGATTTCAATTATTTATCCCCTCCTAGAGCCAAATAAGGTTTGTCCTAGCCGTACCATAGTAGCACCTGCTTGAATTGCCAAATGATAATCTCCCGACATCCCCATCGAGAGCTGCTGCATTTGAATGCAGGGCAAATTTTTCTGCTGAATTTTGTCAGCAAGTTCGCGGGTGCTGTTAAATAATTCTAGGATTTGCGAGTCATTTAACCCCAATGGGGGTATTGTCATCAAACCTTGAATTTTGATATGCTGACATTTGTTGAGTTCTGGAAGGTCGGTCAGCAGTTCAGGAACACTCCAGCCGTATTTGTCCGGGTCGGGCAACATTTTGACTTGCAGGCAGACTTGGGGAGAGCAGGACATTTCCCCCGCCAAGCGCGAAAGTCGCTGAGCGATTTTTAAATTGTCGAGAGAGTGAATCCACTGGAAATGCTCTAGGGCCTTGGCGGCTTTGTTGGCTTGCAAGTGCCCGATCAAGTGCCAGTTGATATCCGGCAAATCTTGCAGTTGGTTTTGTTTTTCGGCAGTCTCTTGAACCTTACTCTCGCCAAAATCCCGGATGCCGGCGTCGTATGCTTGGCGGATAGCATCAGTCGGTACCTGTTTGGTAACGGCAATTAACCGCACTGATTCCGGCAAGTGTTGGCGAATGCTGTTAATTCGAGAGGCTATGGTCATGGGTGCTCAACGCTCTTGACTGGAGGGAAGGAAAATTAAGACTGTTACCAATTATCAAATTACTGATTTTCGTTATTGAAACGTGCGCTGGTGAATGGTCTGCAATTGGTCGTACTCGTGATACAGACCGCTGCGACGCAGGGTTCGCAGGCGAATTTCGACCATGAGGCGAGCGTCGGAGCGGCTGATTGGTTCAAATCTCAGCCCGCCTGGGCCGTTTGTCACCAAAAAAAACAGGCGCTGGGCGTATAGGGTGGTAAATAATTCTTGGCTGTCTTCAACCTGGGATACCCTGAAGAGGAGGCCAAAGTTTGGATGATTCAGGTAAGTTTCGGTAGTCATTCACACTCACAATCTATCAATTTTAGATTAAAGATTTAGATTTTAGATTTTAGTTTCGCTCGATCGCCCGACGGCGTTGTTTGACGGCGGGGTACAAAGGGCGATCGCCGTAGCCGTGCAATAGTCTCCGTCGTGGCTGAGGCTTAATTGCCACTGGCAATTTCCCCAAACAGAGGCTCGTGCTGCCGCGGTTCCGTGCAGTTGCACATTGGGAGCACCGTTTTCGGAGCGCCGAATTTCCACATCTGCATACCGTATTCCCCGCCATCCCGTGCCTAGAGCTTTGACAACGGCTTCTTTTGCTGCCCAGCGCCCCGCTAGTTGGTTGCAGGAAACTCGATTCATTTTACCTTTAATGCTGCTGTGTTGAGAATTTTGTTGTCCGCAATCCCTTTGTTCGGCGGGCGTGTAAACTTTTTCGAGGAAGCGATCGCCAAAGCGGTCTAATGCGGCTTGAATGCGCGGAACATATACGATATCTGTCCCAAGATAGATGTTCAAGGTCTTGGTTCTCTAAATATTTGTCTCCATTACTTTAGCAGGACTGTCGCGCACCAGACAAAACTGACTCAAATCTAGACCCGTGCTCCAAACGACGAGCTTCATCAGTCATTCCCAATTCTTCAATCTCAAATCTAATCAATCAATCTAAAATCTAAAATCTAAAATCTAAAATCTAAAATCTCAACTGTCCCACCCCCAAACGAAGCGGGCGCTCCAGAGGACGAGCAAGCAGCCGAGGGCGATCCAGTCTCGGATTTTCAATTGCAACTGGTGCCATTCTACACGGTGTCGATCGGGACTGGTGAAGCCGCGAACTTTCATGGCGCTGGCTATTTGTTCAGCTCGCAGGAGCAAGTTTTCCAACAGTCGCTCGGCTATCATCAACCACACTTGAGCGGCGCTGCGAAATCCGAGTTTTTTCCAGTTTATCGCTCTAGTTCTGACCGATCGCACTAAATTTTGTATTTCTTCCAATACTAGGGGAATGAATCGCAAAGATAAAGTTAATGTTAAGGCTATTTCGGTAACAGGCCAGTTCAAGCGGCGCAGGGGCTGCATTAAGTTTTCAATCGCGGCGGTGATTTCTTCGCTGGCTGTGGTAAGGAGGTAGAGGTTGGTGCTGTAAATTACTGTGAAAAATAGGGTGCTGACGTTGATAGCTAAATCTAGGGATTTGCGAGTGATTTTAATCGGGCCTTGTTTGAATACAACGTAACGGTAGTTTGTGGGTTGGGGGAGTTGATTTGGGCTTTGGGCTTTGGGATTGGGGATTGGGGAGTTTGAGCCTAAGTTAAAAGATTGATACCAGGGTTTGGGCTTTTGAGGAGGTGCAAGGGTTGCCGGCTGTTGGGAAAAGGTTAATTCGTCGGCGGGGATGCGGGGCTGGTGTTCGGCGGGGAGTCCGTCGGGGGCGATCGCGCTGAGGCCAAATACTAATAAGCAGAATAGCAGCAGCAGTCCCATTTGCTGTTTCCACACGCGCAGGGGAATTGCTGCTGTTAGTGTGAGTACGATTAACATTCCTACTAGCATCAACCGCCAGATGGGATTGGCGAGTATGGGCGCAATCAGAAATGTCATCAACCAAGCTAATTTGACGCGGGAGTCTAGCCTGTGAAGCCAGGTTACTGGTTGTTCTAGGTAAAGTCCTATGGGGAGCGATCGAAGTAAATCCATCTTTTAGATTTTAGATTTTAGATTTTAGATTTTAGATTGATTGATTGAGGGATTGATTGATTGAGGGATTGATTGATTGAGGGATTGATTGATTGAGGGATTGATTGATTGAGGGATTGATTGATTG